>NZ_JBFARL010000100.1:0-30008 GCF_040674655.1 Actinomadura sp. NPDC049753
CGCGGCTGGCGACGCAGAGCCGCCGCAGCCGGTACACCGACCTTTGCGAGCGCCGCCTCCACGATGAGGACGAGCGGATCGTGTCGCGGTTGCGCTGCAGGACCCCCGCGCCGTGCGCGAGGCGTTCCGGAACGGCGCCCTGCACTACCTGATCAAGCCGTTCACCGCCGCCGCGCTGAACGAGCGCCTCACCGCCTACGCCCGGTACCGGGACGCCCTGTCGGGCGGGAGCGAGCTGTCCCAGGAGGACCTCGACGGCGCGGTCCGCGCCCTGTACGCGCCGCTGCACGCCCGCGCGCCCGCGCCCAAGGGCCGGTCGCCGGTGACGACGCGGCTGGTCAGCGACGCGCTGCGGCGGGCGGAGGAGCCGCGGTCCGCGGCCGAGATCGCCGACCAGGTCGGCATCTCCCGCGCCACCGCCCAGCGCTACCTCGCGGCGCTCGCCGAGGCCGGGCGGGTCGTGGTGACGCTGCGCTACGGCGCCACGGGCCGGCCCGAGCACCAGTACGCGTGGTCGCCCCGGTAGAGGCCGGCGAGGACGTCCTCGATGCCCGCCTCCCGCAGGGAGATGTCGCGGATGTCGTGGTCGCGGGCCAGCGCGGCGACCACCGCGGCCGCGTTCGCCGCGTTCGGCAGCCGGAGCCACTGCCGCGGCCCCTCGACCCGCTCCGCCTCGATCCCGTCCAGGGTGATCGGCGGGGCCGGCCGCGCGAGCTCCACGACCAGCAGCCGGTCGGCGTCCACGGTGCGGCGCAGCTCCTCCAGCCCGCCGTCGTAGGCCAGCCGGCCGTGGTCGATGATCAGGACGCGGCGGCAGAGCCGCTCGATGTCGCCGAGGTCGTGCGTGGTCAGCAGGATCGTGGTGCCGCGCTCGGCGTTGACGCGTTCCAGGAAACCGCGGACGGTCGCCTTGCTCACGACGTCCAGGCCGATCGTCGGCTCGTCCAGCACGAGCAGTTCCGGGTCGTGCAGCAGCGCCGCCGCGAGGTCGCCCCGCATCCGCTGGCCGAGGCTGAGCTGCCGGACCGGGGTGTCCAGGAACGGCTCCAGCTCCAGCAGCGCGGTCAGCTCCGCGAGGCGCTCCCGGTGCGCGGCCGCCTCGACCCGGTAGAGCCGGCGGACGAGCGCCAGGCTGGCGCGCAGCGGCAGGTCCCACCACAGCGTCGTCCGCTGCCCGAACACCACCCCGATGCGGCGCGCGAGCATCGTCCGGCGCCGCGACGGGTCCAGCCCGCACACCCGCAGGGTGCCCGACGACGCGGTGAGGATCCCGGTCAGCATCTTGATCGTCGTTGACTTCCCCGCCCCGTTCGGGCCGAGGTAGCCGACGAACTCGCCCCGCTCCACCGTGAACGACACCCCGTCCACCGCGCGCACCGTCCTGCGCGCCCGCCGCAGGACGCCCGAGCGCGCCCGCACGGTGAAGGCCTTGGCCACGTCCTCGGCCTCGATCATCGGCACCGGCAATCAGCTCCCTGTCGATCGGTAGTGCCGCAGGCCGGCCCGCCACGCGGCCGCCGCCGCCGCGCACAGCGCCGCGGCGACCGCCGGGGAGGCGAACCGCGCCGCGCCCGGCAGCCCGAGCGGGTCCGGACGGTCCAGGACGTACAGCGCGGGCTGCCAGTTGACGAACGCCAGCGGCACGACGAACGTCACCCCGCGGACCAGGTCGCGGGCGAACACGGTCATCGGATACTGGGTGAGGAACGCGCCGCCGTAGGTGAGCGACTTGCTCGCCCCGTGGCTGTCGACGAGCACGAACTGCACCGCGGCCGTCAGCACCCACAGCCCCCCGAAGATCGCCGTTCCGGACAGGACCATGACCGGGACCATCGCGAGCCGGCCCGGGGTCCAGTGGACGTCCAGCCGGCCGAGCGCGTACCCGAGCACCAGCACGGCCGGGACGAGCTTGCCGAGCCGCCGCGGGGTGAACCCCTCCGTCGCGATCTGGACCAGCGGGCTCACCGGGCGCACCAGCATCGCGTCCAGCGTCCCCTCCCGCACGTGCGCCCCGAGCCGCTCGGTCGACCCGAGGACGATGTCGGAGAGCGCGAAGGACAGGGCCGAGGTGCCGTACAGGAACAGGACCTCGGACACGCCGAACCCGGCGATGCGCGGCGCCCGCGAGAACAGCACCATGATGGCGACCGCGTCCAGGACGGAGACGACCGCCGTGGCCAGGCCCAGCAGCACCATCGACACCGGGTACTGCGCCGCCGCCCGGATCCACGTCCAGGCGAGCAGCCCGTACACGCGCAGCGTTCCGGGCGAAGCGGGCTCAGCCACCGTGGACCACCAGCCTCCGCCGTGCCGCCCGCGTCGCCAGCGCGCCCGCCCCGAGCAGGACGGCCGCCCACCCCGCCTGGAACGCCAGCGCGCCGGCCAGGCCGGCGCCGCCGTACCGGCCGAGGAACACGTCCGCCGGCACCTGGATCTGCGCCGCCCACGGCAGGAGCTCGGCGGCTCGGCCGAGCCGCCCGGGGAACACGACGAGCGGGAGGATCATCCCGGAGAAGAACAGCGACATCACGAGCGTGACGGCGCTCAGGCCCCGGTCGTCGTGCAGCCAGAACATCCCCATCGCCACCAGGTAGCGCAGCCCGAAGCTCACCACCGTCGCGAGGACCAGCGCCACCGCGAACGCGGCCAGATGCGCCGGACCCGGCCACCGGAACGGGAACGCCAGGGCGCCGGCCAGCAGGGGCGGTCCCGCGCGCAGCACCAGCGAACTCGCCGCGCGGCCGAGGTCGTGGGCCAGCCACCAGCTCTGCAGCCCGGCGGGGCGGTGCAGGTCGATCGCGACGTCCCCGTTGCGGATGCGCTCGGTCAGCTCCATCCCGCCGAAGATCTGTACTGGCCCGATCAGCGCCTGGGTGACGAAGCAGAAGGTCACGGCGTCGGCGGCCGTGTACCCGCCGAGCGACGGCCGGACCTCCCACAGCGCCAGCAGAACGTAGGCGCGCAGGAAGCCGAACATCATGTTGGTGAGCGACTCGGTCAGGGACCCGAGCGGATAGGCGGTGTGGCGACGGAACCCGTACCACCACACCCACGGAAGGACGCCCACTTGCCGGAAGCCTAGACGGGCGGCCCGTCCGCGACCACGTACTTTCGCACACAGACGGGCCCCCGGCGGGTCGCGCCGGGGGCCCGGTCCACGTGCGGGACGAGCTCAGTCCTGCGGGATCTCGGGCTTGACGGGGGAGTAGAGCCAGTCCTTGAAGAACCCGCTCAGGTCCTGTCCGGCGATCCGCTGGGCCAGCGCCGTGAACTGCTCGGTCCTGGCGTTGCCGTACTTGTGCTGCGCGTACCACGTCCGGAGCAGGGTGAAGAACCTGTCGTCACCGATCTTCTCCCGGAGGAACTGCAGCATCATGCCGCCGCCGCTGTACACGCGGTCGTTGAACATGGTGTCGCGCTGCGGGTCGGCGGTCAGCACCGACCAGTACGGGCGGCCCTCACGGTCGGGGAACGGGCGGGCGGCGTAGGTGGCGCGGGCCGCGTCGTGCACGGAGCGGCCCCCCTGCACCTCGGTGTAGTACCACGCGGCCCAGGTGGCGAAGCTCTCGTTCAGCCAGACGTCCTTCCACCGCGCGGGCGAGACCGCGTCGCCGTACCACTGGTGCGCCAGCTCGTGCGCGATCGTGCCGGTGCTCCGCACGGCCGAGTACACGGGCTTGCTCTGCGTCTCCAGGGAGAACCCGAGCGGCTGGCCGTTGAAGCGGGCGTCGTCGGCGATCGCGCCGGTGCTGCCGAACGCGTACTCCCCGAACGTCTTCGACCAGAGGTCGGTGACCTGGCTGGTGGTGTCGTAGAAGAAGCTCACCGCGTCCGGCTGGGCGGCGAGCAGTTCGGGGTCGACGGCCGTGTAGTTGGGGACGCCGCGCGGCGTCCGGCCCTGCTTCACGTCCCACTTGCCGATGTCGATCGTGGTGAGGTAGCTGGCCATCGGGCTGTCCTCGCGCCATTTGAAGACCTCGGCGGGGGTCTTGGACGCGCGGCGGCTGAAGCCCGCGACGGCGGAGCGGTGCCCCGCCGGGCGGCCGTTGGCGACGGCCGTCAGGCCCTTCGGCACCGTGATCGTGTAGTCGTAGGTGGCCTTGTCGCTCGGGTGGTCGTTGACGGGGAACCAGGTGCTGGCGCCGTTCGGCTCGCCGCCGACGAACGCGCCGTCGGGGGTGTGCAGGAAGCCGTAGGGGGACCCGAAGACGATCGGCGAGCCCACGATGGTCTGCGGCACGCCGCCGTACCTGATGACCGCCGTGAAGGTCCGGCCCTTGCGCAGCCCGTGCCGCGGCGTGATGACCAGCTCCTGGCCGCGCCGCTGGTAGCGGGCCTGGCTCCGGTCGACCCAGACCTTCTCGACGTCCATCCCGGACAGGTCGAGGTCGAACCGCGACAGGTTCTGGGTGGCGCGCGCGGTCACGGTCACGGTGCCGTCGAGCTGGTCGTAGTCGGGGTCGTAGCTCAGGTCCAGCGAGTAGTGGCGGACGTCGTAGCCGCCGTTGCCCTCCAGCGGGAAGTAGGAGTCTCCGACGCCGGGGGCGCCGGGGGTGAAGCGCCCGTACTGGCCCTGCCCGTCCGCGGAGGCGGCGGGCGCGAGCGCGACGACGCTCACCGCGGCGACGGCGAGTGGGAGCATCCGGCCGGGGATCGCCCGGGACCGGATGAACCGGGGGTGACGCGCCATCAGGGGTCCTCTCTCAAAAGATCGACTAGCGGGGCTCACGATGCGCCCCTCCGGCGGCGTTTGTCGAGATCCATTGCCGAATGTGGCCGGAACGTGAGGGGCGGACGAGGGCGGTGAGAGGGATGGCGCGGGGTTGTGCCGGGACGCCGTAAGGCCCCCGCGGGTGTAGGGACGCGGGGGCCTTAGGGGTCCTGGGGATCAGGCCGGAGAGCGGGGCCGGCGGCGCCGGCCGGCGCGGGTCAGTGGAACTGGCCCTCTTCCGTCGAGCCCTTCAGGGCGGTGGTGGAGGAGTCCGGGTTGATCGCGGTGCTGACCATGTCGAAGTAGCCGGTGCCGGCCTCGCGCTGGTGCTTGACCGCGGTGAAGCCCTTCTCGGCCGCCGCGAACTCGCGCTCCTGCAGGTCGACGTAGGCGGTCATGCCCTCTCGGGCGTAGCCGTGCGCCAGGTCGAACATGCCGTAGTTGAGCGCGTGGAACCCGGCCAGGGTGATGAACTGGAACTTGAAGCCCATGTGGCCGAGCTCGCGCTGGAACTTGGCGATGGTCGCGTCGTCCAGGTGCGCCTTCCAGTTGAAGGAGGGCGAGCAGTTGTAGGCCAGCATCTGGTCCGGGTACTCGGCCTTCACGGCCTCGGCGAACTTGCGCGCCTGCTCCAGGTCCGGGGTGCCGGTCTCCATCCAGATGAGGTCGGAGTACGGCGCGTAGGCCTTGGCGCGGGCGATGCAGGGCTCGATGCCGTTGCGGACGCGGTAGAAGCCCTCGGCGGTGCGCTCGCCGGTGGTGAACTCGCGGTCGCGCTCGTCCACGTCCGTCGTGATCAGGGTCGCGGCCTCGGCGTCGGTCCGCGCGATGATCAGAGACGGCACGTTGGAGATGTCCGCGGCGAGGCGGGCGGTGTTGAGGGTCTTGATGTGCTGCGAGGTCGGGATGAGAACCTTGCCGCCGAGGTGGCCGCACTTCTTCTCGGAGGCCAGCTGGTCCTCCCAGTGCACGCCCGCGGCGCCCGCGGCGATCATGCCCTTCATCAGCTCGAAGGCGTTCAGCACGCCGCCGAAGCCGGCCTCGGCGTCGGCCACGATCGGGGCGAGGAAGTGCGTGTCCCCCTCACCCTCGGCCCACTGCACCTGGTCGGCGCGCAGCAGCGCGTTGTTGATGCGGCGCACGACGGCCGGAACCGAGTTCGCCGGGTAGATGCTCTGGTCCGGGTAGGTCTGGCCCGCCAGGTTGGCGTCCGCCGCGACCTGCCAGCCGGACAGGTAGATGGCCTTCAGGCCCGCCTTGACCTGCTGGACGGCCTGCAGGCCGGTCAGCGCGCCGAGGGAGTGGACGTAGTCCTCCTCGTGCAGGAGGGTCCAGAGCCGCTCCGCGCCGAGACGCGCGAGGGTGTGCTCCTCCTGGACCGATCCGCGGATCCGGACGACGTCCTCGGCCGTGTAGGTCCGCTCGACGCCCTTCCAACGCGGGTCGGACTCCCACTGCCGCTGCAGCTCCTCGGCTGCGCCCTTGAGGCGACTGTCGCTCATGTTCTCGCCCTTCCGTGTCGTCCCCTGGGTGCTTGCTCACGACTATGCCCCCGGCACCAGCCCGTTATGAACTGGCGAGTAACGAAAGAAGTGCGAAATTTCCGCTACGATGAAGCCGTGACGACCTTGCGGACAGAAGAACCCCTCAACTTGACGAGTGACGTGGATCTCGTCACGTTCGGGCAGCGGCTCCGCCATCTGCGGCGCGCCCGCGGACTGACGCTGTCGGAGCTCGGCGAGCGCGTGGGCCGCGCCCCGTCCCAGCTCTCCCTGCTGGAGAACGGGCGGCGCGAGCCCAAGTTGACGCTGCTGCAGGCCCTCGCCGCCGCGCTGGAATGCCCGGTGGAGGAGCTCCTGCGCCGCCAGCCCCCCAGCCGGCGCGCCCAGCTGGAGATCCAGCTGGAGGAGGCGCAACGCGACCCGCTCTACCGGACGCTTGGCCTGTCGCACCTGAAGGTCGGCAAGCGGATGCCGAACGAGGTCATCGAGCACATCCTCGCGCTGTACGGGGAGCTCAGGCGCAGCCGCACCAAGCCCACCGCGAGCCCCGAGGAGGCCCGCAAGGCCAACGCCGAGCTGCGCCGCCAGATGCACGAGCGCGGCAACCACTTCGCCGACATCGAGCACGTCGCGTCCCAGACCCTCGACGCGGTCGGGTACCGGCGCGGCGCGGTCTCGCAGGGGCTGCTGATGACCCTGGTCGGGCACTTCGGCTTCAGCCTCCAGTACGTCCAGGACCTGCCGCGCTCGGTCCGGTCGATCACCGACCTGCGCAACCGGCGGATCTACCTGGAGCGCGAGCAGCTCGGCATGCACACGCCGCGGACGATCCTGCTGCAGACCCTCGGGCACATCGCCCTCGACCACGACCAGCCGCGCGACTTCGCCGACTTCCTGCGCCAGCGCGTCGAGGCCAACTACTTCGGCGCCGCGATCCTGATGCCCGAGCGCAGCGTCGTCCCGTTCCTGCAGGAGGCCAAGGCCGCCCGGGAGCTGTCGGTGGAGGACCTGGCGGACGTCTTCTCCGTCTCCTACGAGATGGCCGCGCACCGCTTCACCAACGTCGCGACCCACCACCTCGACCTGCAGCTGCACTTCACCAAGAACGATGAGAACGGCACGATCTACAAGGCCTACGCCAACGACGGCCTGGCCTTCCCCCAGGACGAGGACGGCGCGATCGAGGGCCAGCGGATGTGCCGGGAGTGGGCCGGGCGGCACGTGTTCGGCGCCGCGGACCGCTTCTCCGTCTACTACCAGTACACCGACACCCCGAACGGGACGTACTGGTGCCTGTCGCACATCGACCCCAGCCACGAGCGCGACTTCGCGATCACGCTGGGCGTCCGGTTCGAGGACTCCCGCTGGTTCCGCGGCCGGGAGACGACCCGGCGGGTCAGGTCGGCCTGCCCGGACGGCGACTGCTGCCAGCGGCCCCCGAAGGCGCTGTCGGACCGGTGGGAGGGGATGGCCTGGCCGTCGGCGCGCGCCCACTCGCACGTCCTGTCGGTCCTGCCGCCGGGGGCGTTCCCCGGTGTCGACGAGGCCGACGTCTACGAGTTCCTGGACCGGCACGCCGCCGAGTGACGGGCGTGTCGTGACCCCCTGGCACGGCGCGGACGGCGGCGTCCGCGCCGTGACCGCCGCCCGCCTGTTACCCCTGGTAACTCCGATGGTGCTACCGTTGGTAACACGCGATATTGGAGAGAGGGTCAATTAATCATGACGAGCGCGGAGCAGACGCCGTTCTCGCTGGAGCCCAGCGAGGACGTTCGCGAGGTCAGGGACTGGGTGCACGAGTTCGCCAAGGACGTCATCCGCCCCGCCGCGGAGGAGTGGGACGAGCGCGAGGAGACCCCCTGGCCGCTGATCCAGGAGGCGTCCAAGGTCGGCATCTACTCCCTCGACTTCTTCGCCACCCAGTGGCTGGAGCCGACCGGGCTCGGCATCCCGGTGGCGTTCGAGGAGCTGTTCTGGGGCGACGCGGGCATCGCCCTGTCGATCGTGGGGACCGGCCTCGCCGCCGCGTCCGTCGCCGCAGTGGGCACCCCGGAGCAGGTCAGCGAGTGGGTGCCGCAGATGTTCGGCAGCGCCGACGACATCAAGCTCGGCGCGTTCTGCGCCTCCGAGCCCGACGCCGGAAGCGACGTCGGCTCGATCCGCACCCGTGCCGTGTTCGACGAGGCCAAGGACGAATGGGTGCTGAACGGCACCAAGACCTGGGCGACCAACGGCGGCATCGCCGACGTCCACGTGATCGTCGCGTCGGTGCACCCCGACCTCGGCAGCCGCGGCCAGGCCAGTTTCATCGTCCCGCCGAACACCCCGGGCCTGCGGCAGGGCCAGAAGTTCAAGAAGCACGGCATCCGCGCCTCCCACACCGCCGAGGTGATCCTGGACGACGTCCGGATCCCGTCCCACCTGATCGTCGGCGGCAAGGACCGGTTCGACGAGCGCATCGCGCGCAGCCGCGAGGGCAAGAGCTCCAAGGGCCAGGCCGCGATGAAGACCTTCGAGACGACCCGCCCGGCCGTCGGGGCCATGGCCCTCGGCGTCGGCCGCGCCGCCTACGACTACGCCCTCCAGTACGCGCGGGAGCGCGAGCAGTTCGGCAGGAAGATCGGCGACTTCCAGGCCGTCGCCTTCAAGCTGGCCGACATGAAGTGCCGCCTGGACGCCGCCCGCCTCATGGTGTGGCGGGCCGCCTGGATGGCCCGCACCGGCAAGGACTTCGAGAACGCCGAGGGCTCGATGGCCAAGCTGATGGCCAGCGAGATGTCGGTCCACGTCACCGAGGAGGCCATCCAGATCCTCGGAGGCAACGGCTACACCCGCGAGTACCCCGTCGAGCGCATGCACCGCGACTCCAAGATCTTCACCATCTTCGAGGGCACCTCGGAGATCCAGCGCCTCGTGATCGGCCGCACCGTCACGGGCCTCCCCGTCAGATAGCAGCCGACCTGCACAGACGGCCGGGCCGCCTCGCTCGAAGAGACCCAGGCGCCCCGGCCGTCTTCTCGGTTCCACACCCCAACATCTTCGACGGTCAGGCCACCAAGATCAGATCGGGCATACAGCCGGGACCTGTCGCACACAACCTAGGTCACGGGCGTCACCAGTGGCTTGGGTTCGGTGTTCCCCTCCGTGCCGTAACGCCGCAGCAGCCACAGCCCGAACGCGGCGTGGAAGACGTACACGAACGCCTCCCACGCCCATGGCACCGAGCCCGGTGAGCGGATCTGCATGAAGTCGTCCAGCCCGTGGACGAACACCATCGGCCACACCGAGCCGATCGCGAACCGTAGTCCGGCGCAGCAGAAACCGAACAGCCCGGCCGAGAGGATCTGCCAGAGCGTGTCCTCCAGGGACCGGCCGAAGAACAGGTAGTTCTGGATATGTCCCGCCCCGAACAACACGCCGACCCAGACCGCGGCGCTAACCGGTCCGAGAGGGCCGAGGACCCGCTGGACGAGCCCGCGGCTGTAGACCTCTTCGTTGATCCCGACCCACATCAGCGAGACCAGCCCGCTCACGGCCACCGTCGTACTCCCGCTCAGGCCGGCCAGGGCGTAGGAGAAGGCGATGAGGACCATGGGCGCGGCGAGCCACCAGCGGCGAGCCACTCCCAAGGTGGCGACACCGGACTCGCGGAGCCAGCCCCACCGCCACAGCACGAACGTGACCGCGCCGAAGCACGCCACGTTGACGAGGGCCGCCCCCAGGTCGGGAAACCAGTCCGGCGCGAGCGGCGGCAGCAGGACCTTCGCGACCAGCAGCAGGAGAACATGCCAGGCGAGCGTCACCTCGACGGCCCCGAGCAGCGGACGGCGCGTCACATGGTGTCTCCACCTGAGCAGCACCGGCTGATCGTAACCGCCGCTCCCGCCACCCGGAACCCTCACGACAGGTTCCGGCCTCGCCGCCCACGATGATCCCTGGTGAGCGGCGACCGCGGCACTCAGCGGCACGGTCTGGCGGGGCCGGCCCAGAGGCGCCCCCGCACAACGCGCACCGACGGATGCGCGGCCGAGACCTCTGCCGCCCTGGGCCGTGCTCGATGGAGCGATCTTGGAGGGGATATCGGCACTACACAAGCAGTTCGTCGAATGGGTTTACGACCACTCCAACGCCACTCCGCTCGGAGATGTCGACGTGCGGGAGTTCGGCAAACCCCACGGCCTCAGCGGGGAGGGCTGCTGGACGCTGCTCAGGCAATGCAAGGAGCGCGGCTTCGTCGAGGACGAGCACAGCACTTACGGGACCCCCGCAGCCAACCTCACGCCCTACGGCCGCGAATGGGCCGAAGCGCGCAAGAGCCGCCGCGGCGACAAGATCCAGCGGAAGATCGCCGCGCGCAACGGGCTCCTGGTCCGGCTCCACGGCCGGTGCGAGCTTCACGGCTACGTCGAAGGCCGGAACTCGCCGGCATCGTTGACCAAGGCCTCACCGACAGCGTCCTCCGCCGCACCCTGCGGTACCAACCGGTCGGCGCACGGGGCCGGGTCGCCGACCTCGATCAGGGCGTCGTGGATGAGCTGGGGGAGGCGGTCGGTCAGCGGCTGGCCTGGATGATCTCTCGCATCTGGTCGGGGCCGTATGCGTCGCACCAGGTGCTGCGCAGGTTGCCCATCGACTCCAGGGATAGGATGAATGACGCGAGTTCCTTCTCCTCGCCGGCTTCCATGACGCAGACGATGTCGTAGGGACCGCCCGGAGTCCAGTAGATGTCCTTGAACTGCACGCCGTGCTCGCCTGCCGTCTTCCTGGCCTGCTCGTAGCGGTCGAGCGTATCCCGGTAGCTCTTTACGCCTTGCTCTGTCCACTTCAGAAACGCGATACCCGTCGTCATCGGAACCTCCCTCATACGCTGCGGCTCCTGCCAGCCTAGGGAGGTGCCTTTCACTGCGCCCCCAAGAGCGGGCTGCGTTTGCGCAGATCAGCGGGTCGGACGGGCCGGGTCGTTGCCTAAGAGCGCAGCTTCGCTAGGCCAAAACCCGGCCACCGTGCCGGGTTCCTGCTTTAAGCCCCCAACGACAGCGTGACCTTGCCCTGTGCCACCTGTGCATCCGTGAACGTCACCGTCCCGCGATGGCTCACCTGCAACCCGAACTCGCACGCTGCTCGCCCCCCGTGGTCGAAGAAGCCCGCGCTCAGGACGGAATAGGCCGTACATCCTCAGCGGGCGTCGCGGCGGGCTTGGCGGCGGGCGCCCTTGGCGCGGGTGGCGGCATGGCGGCGGTTCAGCGCCGGGTCGGCGGTTGTGGGTCTGAGGCGAGCTGTCGTTTGGGGCGTCATCGACTCGGGTTGCGGGGCGCCGGGCTGATGCGGGGCTGGGCGGGACGGGTTGGCCGCGGCGATGCGCTCGGCCTTGATCTCCGAGGCGCTGCGCCTTGCGGCCCTGGCCAGATACCAGCTCACGCGGGCCAGAGCGTCCTCGAACACCTCTGCCTTCTGGGCGGCGCGGGTGTTCTTCGGACGGGCCTTGCCCCGTCCGCCGTGCTCCTCGATCCGCGCGCTCGCGGTGCGGCGGTACAGCTTGCTGTACTTGTTGCGGGCGCGCCGGATCCGCGTGTGCAGATCGACGAGGCCGTCCTCAGCGAGGTCGGAGAGTTCGGCACTCTCGGTCTCCCGGACAAGAGCCTTCTCCGGCTCGTTCAGCGAGTTCAGCAGCGCCTTCATCAGCCCCCCAGACGGTCGGTGCGGCCCTGTCGAGCGTCGCACGAACCTCCGCAAAGGGTGGGACGAGAACACCCCAAGAACGGCAATCACCGCAGTTGATTCCGCGGCGGCGCCGCCGAGCCCGGCGGCCAGACTTGCGCCGGTCATCAATCTGCGGCTCACGGATGGAGGCGTCGACTTCCGGTCACTGCACAAGGCCACCTACGCCCGATGCTGGACGCAGCGCCTGTGCCAGACGAGCCTGCCCGACGGTTGCCGGGCGACAACCCGTCTACGCCGACCGCGCCCGCGTCTCCGAAGGCCACCGCGGCAAGACCTGCACCGCCCCGGGCTGCGACTGCGGCGGCTACGTCCCCAGCGCCCTGAACGCCGCCGACGTCGGCGGAGACCCCGCACACCCCCGGCACGCGCCCTACGGACGGCCGGGCCGCCGCACCAGAAGGCCGATGGCGACCCGGCCGTTGCCTTCCCGGCTACGGCGGGGCCTGGTAGGTGTCCGCAAGGTGGTCCTGGAGTTCGGCATGGCGGAACTGGTAGACCGGGCCGACCGCACGCAGCAGGCCGAGGCGGTGACAGTCGTCGAGGAAAGGCATCAGCCGACGCGGTAGGTGGCCTGCCCGGGCCAGGTTCCTGGTGGCGACCAGGTACGCCCACCAGGCCCGGTGCTCACCCGCGAACCCGACGGTCACGGCAAAGGCGAAGGTGAAGGCGAGGACCTCCATCGCCCACGCTGAAGCGGACCGGACATCGAGCTGCGGCCCGCTCACGACGCTGAGCACAAGATAAAGCAGAATCCACAGCCCGCCGGCGAGGGCGCTCGTGAGGAAGCGAAGCAGGTTGAGGGCCCGGTCGGCATGCCAACTCGTGAGCGGTGTGACAGTGGGGCTGGTCGGTGCCGGGGCAGCTGCCCAGCTCGGGACTTCGATGGCCAGCCAGGCCGGCACCATGAGCGAGAGGCCAAATGCCAGGAGTAAGAGGAGTGATCCGGCCGAGCGTTCCCCATCGGTAAACCACAGCGCCAACGCGAACATGAGTCCGAACACGCAGTATCGCCCTAACCGGCGGACGAGGCGGCCGTAGCGTTGACGGACGCGTAGATCGGCGAATCCCGGCTCGTCGCGGGCCCAGGACCTTGACTCCCGCCAGAAGTACACCCCGGAGGCAAGGCCCAACGCCAAGCCCACGACTCCGAGCGGGAAATCCCCCAAGTACTGGTCCTTCTCTGCTGCGTGGGCGTTCTCGACCCAATCTACGAATCCGAACGTCAAGCCCGTCGTGAGAGCGACCGTCAGGCCGATGGCAAGGGTGAGCGCCCACCGGGTGAAGGTTGAGGTGCCGGTGGTGGCGGCCAGGCGCCACCAGGCGAAGTCGCGGGTTCCTTGGCTCGCCTCCTCGGACGGCGAGAAGCTCAGGTGGTGCGCCAGGTAGCCCAGCCAGTGCCTGACCTTGGCGGGGTCGTGGAGGTGGCGAGGCCGGAACGGATACGGGAAGTCGTCGCGGGGCCTGCGATCGTTGATCACGGCGGGAATGAGCGCGTCGAACAGATGGGCTCGCAGAGCGGTGGAGCTCGGGAAGCGGTCCGGGTCGGTCAGCGGCGTGGAATCGGTGCCTGGGTCGGCGAAAACGGTGCGCAGCAGCCACAGCCCCAGCGGGGTTGCGGCGACGTCGGCCAGAGCCGCTGCCGGCCCGCGCGCCGAGCCGGCCGGGACCTGGCCGGCCGGCCGGGTGGCCCGGAGCGCGGTCAGGACCTGCGGCCAGGCCCCTTCCTGGGAGAACAGGCATTGCGAGAGGTAGTCGGCGGCGTCTCGGGGAGACAGGGGGCAGGGTTCGAGCACGGCGGCAGAGGTGATCACCTGCCCGGCCGCGGTGACCGCGTGGGCGAACTCGACGGTGCGGCTCGTGAGGACGAGCTGGTCATCGCCGAGGGAGTCGTTCAACGCGGCGATCATCGTCGCCTGGGCCGTCGGGGGCAGCTCGTCCAGGCCGTCCAGGATCGGCAGGATGTGCCCGCGTGCGGCCAGGGCCCGCACGATCTCCTCACCGATACCGGAGCCGCGCAGATACGGGTGGTCGCGCCGGAGGCGGTCGGCGAGCCAGTCGCTCAGCAGGGGGAACCGCTCGGCGTCCCAGCCGGACGCCGACAGCAGGACCGGGATCGGTTCGTCGGGATGCTGGGGGCGGGTGGCCAGCAGGTGCAGCAGGAGCTGCAGCGCGAGCGTGGTCTTACCGGAGCCGGGGCCGCCGAGGATCACCAGGCGACGCCGGCGCAGGCGGCGGAACCGCGCGGCGAGCGCCGCGATGTCCGCGCTGGAGGCCGTCCACCACACCCCGCCCTCCGCGCCGGGCTCGATGAGGCCGGGGTGGTCCATGATCCTTGGAGTGCGCGGGTCCGGCGCCGGAGCGCGCCATCGGACCGGGATCGGATCGGGCCGGCTCAGCAGCCGCACCAGCGCCTCCTTCTTCCACTGCTCCGCCACCTTGCCGGCCAGCAACTCCTTGGCGCGCGCCAGTGCGTCGGCGTCGGGGACGGCCGCCGCGGCCAGCGTGCGGGAACGCTGCCGGGCCCAACGCAGCGCGAGGATCAGGGGCACCGCGGCGGCCAGGACGAACCCGCCCGTGAGTTGCGCGAGATTCGCCGAGACCTGCAACCCGTCCTCGCCGGTCAGCGGGGTGAACGTCACCGCCGCCAGGACCAGGACTCCGGCCGACGCCGCCAGAACCGCCAGCCATGGCCACCATGCCTTGTCGTTGCGCATGGCCGCCAGTCTGAGGTCGCCGTCCCCGGCGAGTGGCCGAAGGCCACAACCGGTCCGCTGAGGCGCTGACCGAATACAGGCACCAGGGTCAAATGAAAGAGACCATTCAAATATCTCGCTTCTGCCTCAGATTGCTGAGCCGGAGGCAGCCACCTCGTGGAAAAACCGCCAGCGCGGCCTGTGGAGCACGCGACGGTCAGCCGATGAACCAGCCCCCGAGACCGACCTGGCGACCGTCGCCGCCCGCTCCGTGACCGGAGCGCCCGCGGGCGCAATTGAGCAGAGTAACCTAGACGGGCACAAACGCTGATAAAACCGTAGACCCACCCCCGTCAAAAAGGGCAAAGAATGGTTGAAGACTCTATAGGCGATCTCAGCGGGCCGCCGCCTCACGGCTGGAGGGCCCGGTGAGCGACACCACAGCGCTCGGGGACCGGATGAAGGCGTACGAGCAGGCCACCCGCACGATCCTGCCGCGCCGCACCTACACGATCGTGCGGGTTGACGGCCGGTCGTTCCACTCGTTCCTCCGGCACGCGGACCGGCCGTTCGACGACGCCGTCATGGCCGCGATGAACACGATCGCCGAGGCCCTCTGCGCGGACATGTCGGGTGCGGTGTTCGCCTTCACCCAGTCCGACGAGTGCTCGGTGCTGCTGAGCGACTTCACCGGGACGGGCACGGAGCCATGGTTCGGCGGGGTGATCCAGAAGATGGCCTCGGTCGCGGCGTCGACGGCGACGGTCGCGTTCAACGACGCGTACGTGCCTGCGGGCGGCGCGTCGCCGGCGCCCCGGGCGACGTTCGACGCGCGGGTGTTCACGATCCCGGGCCAGGTGGAGGTCGCGAACTACTTCTTGTGGCGGCAGCGCGACGCCGTCCGGAACAGCATCTCGATGGCGGCGCAGGCGCACTTCTCCCACAAGCGGCTCCACAAGATCGGCACCGGCGAGATGCAGGAGCTGCTGTGGAGCGAGGCCGGGGTGAACTGGAACGACTACCCGGCCGGCTGTAAGCGTGGGCGGGTCACGGTGCGGCGGACGGGGGAGCGGCCGGTGTCCTACACCGACCGCCGGACCGGGGAGCAGGTGACGACCACGGCGACCCGGTCGTGGTGGGAGACCGACGCCGCCCCGCACTTCACCGCCGACCCCGGCGACTGGCTCGCCGGGACGATCCCGGCGCTTCCGGCCCTGAGCGCCGTGATTGACCCGCATCTCAGGGGCTGAGCCATCACGCTCATCGAGGACGGCTGCGGGGTCCGCGAGCGGCCGCGGGCCACAAGCAGGCCCTACGCCTCCGGCGTGAGCTTGCGCCGACGCGAACTGTTCCGATGAGGCGTGATTGCGGGTCCTGGCTCGTCTTCCCTCGTCGCGGCCTAGCCGGTGCGGTAGCGACCGGGCGTCGGGCGACGACCGCAGACCGGTCGTCGCCCGGCGCCGAGCCGCCCTGAGGTGAATCCGCGGCCGCCCGCGATGGCGACGCGGATCGCCGAAGGGGCTAGGCGGCGGCCCCCACCAAGCCGTGCGGGTCGAGGATGTACTTGTGCGCCGCGCCCCGGTCGAACTCGGCGTAGCCCTGCGGGGCCTGCTCGAGCGGGATGACCGACGCGTTGACGTTCTGCGCGATCTGCACCCGGTCGTGCAGGATCGACATCATCAGCTGCCGGTTGTACTTCATCACCGGGCACTGGCCCGTGACGATGTACTGCGACTTGGCCCAGCCGAGGCCGATCCGCAGCCCGAGCTGGCCCACCCTCGCGTTCTCGTCCGACGCGCCCGGGTCGCCGGTGACGTACAGGCCGGGGATGCCGAGCCCGGCGGCGGTGCGGGTGACGTCCATGAGCGTGTTGAGGACGGTCGCGGGCTGCTCCGTCTTCGCTCCCTCGTGCCCCTGGCCGCGCGCCTCGAACCCGACGCAGTCGACGGAGGCGTCCACCTCGGGAACGCCGAGGATCTGCTCGATCTGCGCGCCGACGTCGGCGTGCTCCGACAGGTCGATCGTCTCGCAGCCGAAGCCGCGGGCCTGCGCCAGCCGCTGCTCGTTCATGTCCCCGACGATCACGACGGCGGCGCCGAGCAGCAGGCAGGCGGTGGCGCTCGCGAGGCCGACCGGTCCCGCGCCCGCCACGTACACGGTCGAACCGGTCGTGACGCCGGCGGTGTAGGCGCCGTGGTATCCGGTGGGGAAGATGTCCGACAGCATCGCCAGGTCGGGCAGCTTCTCCATCACGGTGTCGCGGTCGGCCGGGAACTTGAGCAGGTTGAAGTCGGCGTACGGGACGACCGCGTACGCGGCCTGGCCGCCGTGCCAGCCGCCCATGTCGACGTACCCGTAGGCTGCGCCCGGGCGCTCCCGGTTGACGTTCTCGCAGACGCCGGTGTTGCGCTCCTTGCAGTTGCGGCAGCGGCCGCACGCGATGTTGAACGGGACGCTGACGAGGTCGCCCTCCTTGATGAACTCCACGTCCCTGCCTGTCTCGATCACCTCGCCGGTGATCTCGTGGCCGAGCGTCAGCCCGGCGGGGGCGGTCGTCCGGCCGCGCACCATGTGCTGGTCGGAGCCGCAGATATTGGTAGCCAGGACCTTCAGGATGACGCCGTGCTGCAGCTTGCGCCCGCCCTGTTCGGCCAGTTCGAGCTTGGGGAAGTCCAGGTCCTCGACCGTGACCTCGCCCGGCCCCTGGTACACGACGCCTCGATTGGTGTCAGCCACGTCCTCTCCTTCCAGATAGAGAGTCGGCTCGCAGGCGCCCGGAACGGCGGCCCGTGCTCGTCGCCCCCGTCCTCGGACGTCACGGGTGTCCACAATGGGTACGTCCGAGGATGTACCCGATTTCGAGCACTTAGTCCGTTTTTCTGGCAGGTACGCCAGGAGTCCGGACATCGCGGGCCCAGCGGTGAAGCCCTCGCTTTTGGGTCTTGACGGGCGAAATGTTCACGCTCACAATCGGCCCTACGCATCAATGCCGGGCACCGGCGCGAGGGCGGAGGAGGAGACGGTGGCGGACCACGGCTCGTCGAATCCGCCGATCATGGCCGACGTCGCCCAGCTCGCGGGGGTGTCGCACCAGACGGTGTCGCGGGTGGTCAACGACCACCCGAACGTCTCGGCGCGGACCCGCGCCCGGGTGCTGGCGGCGATCGCCGAGCTCGGCTACCGGCCGAACTCGGCGGCCCGGACCCTGGTGACCCGGCGCTCCAGGACGCTCGGCGTGGTCAGCTTCGAGTCCACGCTCTACGGTCCGGCCTCGATGCTGCACGGCATCGAGCAGGCCGCCCGGAACGCCGACTTCTTCGTCAGCATCGTCAGCCTGCGGGCGATCACGCAGCGCGCCCTGCTGGACGCGGTCGGACGGCTGGCGGAGCAGGCCGTCGAAGGCGTCGTGGTGATCGCCCCGCACATCTCGACCAACGACGTGCTGGCGCAGGCCGGCCGGCTCGTCCCGCTGGTGGGGGCCGGGTGCGGGCCGACCGCGGGGGTCCCGATGGCGGCCATCGACCAGCGCGCCGGCGCCGTGGCGGCCACCCGCCACCTGCTCGATCTCGGGCACCGCACGGTCCACCACGTCGCGGGGCCCGCGACCTGGCTCGACGCGGTCGGCCGGGCCGACGGCTGGCGCGCGACCCTGACCGAGGCCGGAGCGGCGGTGCCGGAGACGCTGACCGGTGACTGGAGCGCCCGGTCGGGCTACGAGGCCGGCCGGCGGC
Source organism: Actinomadura sp. NPDC049753 (assembly GCF_040674655.1). Classification (NCBI taxonomy): domain Bacteria; kingdom Bacillati; phylum Actinomycetota; class Actinomycetes; order Streptosporangiales; family Thermomonosporaceae; genus Actinomadura; species Actinomadura sp. NPDC049753. The sequence goes on from NZ_JBFARL010000100.1 coordinate 18,359, forward strand.
TCGCGGAGGACCCCGCGGTCACGGCTGTGTTCTGCGCCAACGACCACATGGCCCTGGGTGTCCTGCGCGCGCTGCACGAGGCAGGCCGCCGGGTCCCCGAGGACGTCGGCGTGGTCGGCTTCGACGACATCCCGGAGGCCGCCTACTTCATCCCGCCGCTGTCCACGGTGCGCCAGGACTTCGGCGAGCTCGGCCGCCGTTCGCTGGAGCTGCTGGTGCAGCGCCTGGGCGGATCCCCGGGGCCGCCGGGGAATGTGCTGATCCCGCCGGAGCTGGTGGTGAGGTCCAGCGCCCGGCCGGCCCCGCGTACCTGACCGACCGATGCCCGCGTACTCCAGCGATGAGGAAATTGTGAGCGCTAACATCGACCAGGCCGCCTGCGTCGTCGGCGTCGACTTCGGCACGCTGTCCGGCCGGGCGGTCGTCGTCCGGGTCGCCGACGGCGCCGAGCTCGGCGGCGCCGTCCACGACTACGCCGACGCGGTGATCGAGAGTGCCCTGCCCGGCACGGGGGAGCCGCTCCCGCCCGACTGGGCGCTGCAGAATCCCGCGGACTGGCGGGCGGTGCTTCGCACCGCCGTCCCCGCGGCCGTCGCCGAGGCCGGGGTGGATCCGGCGCGCATCATCGGGATCGGCACCGACTTCACGTCCTGCACGGTGCTTCCCGTCCGGTCGGACGGCACCCCGCTGTGCGAGCTCCCGGAGACGGCCGCCCGGCCGCACGCCTGGCCGAAGCTGTGGAAGCACCATGCGGCGCAGCCGCAGGCCGACCGCATCACCGCGCTGGCGCACGAGCGGGGGGAGAAGTGGATCACGCGGTACGGCGGGCGGGTCTCCTCGGAGTGGCAGTTCGCCAAGGCTCTGCAGGTCCTGGAGGAGGATCCGGACACCTACCGGCGTACGGAGCGCTGGATCGAGGCGGCGGACTGGATCGTCTGGCAGCTGGCCGGCCGCGAGACGCGCAACGCCTGCACGGCCGGCTACAAGGGCCTCCACCAGGACGGCGGCTACCCCTCCGCCGGCTACCTGGCCGCGCTGCACCCCGGCTTCGCCGACTTCGCGGCCACCCGGCTGGCCCATCCGCTCTCCCCGCTGGGGTCGCGGGTGGGGACGCTGACCGCCGAGGCGGCCCGCCGGACCGGCCTGCCGGAGGGCATCGCGGTGGCCGCCGGGAACGTCGACGCCCATGTGACCGCGCCGGCCGCCCGCGCGGTCGGCGACGGCAGGCTGCTGGCGATCATGGGGACGTCGACCTGCCACGTGGTCAACAGCGCGGTCCTCGCCGAGGTGCCGGGGATCTGCGGCGTCGTGGACGGCGGCATCACCGCCGGGGCCTACGGCTACGAGGCCGGGCAGAGCGCGGTCGGCGACGTCTTCGCCTGGTGGACCCGCATGACCGGACGGGGCCACGCCGAACTGGCGGCGGCGTCCGCGGACGCGCCCGTCGGATCGCACGGGCTGGTGGCCCTGGACTGGATGGGCGGCAACCGCTCGGTCCTGGTCGACCACCACCTGTCGGGCGTGATCGCGGGAATGACCCTGACCACCCGGCCGGAGGAGGTCTACCGCGCGCTCATGGAGGCGACGGCCTACGGCACCCGGGTCATCGTCGAGGCCTTCGAGGCGGCCGGCGTCCCGGTCGAGGAGTTCGTTGTCGCCGGCGGGCTGAAACGCAACGCGGCGCTGATGCAGATCTACGCCGACGTCCTGTGCCGGCCGGTCTCCATCGCCGCCTCCGACCAGGCGCCGGCGCTCGGCGCCGCCATCCACGCCGCGGTCGCGGCGGGCGCCTACCGGGACGTGCCCGAGGCCTCGGCGGCGATGGGCCGGGTGGTCACCGCGGCCTACGCGCCGGATCCGGCCCGGGCCCGCGCCTACGGCCCCCTCTACGCGGAGTACCGCGAACTGCACGACCACTTCGCGGCCCGGGGCGGCGCGAGCAGCGAGGTCCTGCACCGGCTGCGCCGGCTGCGCAACGACGCGCTCGGCTCGGAAGGGGGCCTGTGATGCCCGGCACGCCCGACGAGACGGTCCGCGCGCTGCGGCGGACCGTCAGCGACCTGCACGCCGAACTCGTCAGGTACGGACTGGTCGTGTGGACGGCCGGCAACGTCTCCGCCCGGGTGCCCGGCCGCGACCTGATGGTGATCAAACCCAGCGGCGTCTCCTACGACGACCTGTCCCCTGAGGCGATGGTGGTCTGCGACCTCGAAGGCGGGGTCGTCGAAGGCGACCTGCGGCCTTCGAGCGACACCGCCGCGCACGCCTACGTCTACCGGCACATGCCCGAGGTCGGCGGGGTGGTGCACACGCACTCCGCGTACGCCTGCGCCTGGGCCGCGCGCGGGGAGCCGGTGCCCTGCGTCCTGACGGCCATGGCCGACGAGTTCGGCGCGGAGATCCCCCTCGGTCCCTTCGCGCCCATCGGCGACGACTCGATCGGGCGCGGCGTCGTCGGCACGCTCCGGGGCCACCGCTCCCCAGCGGTGATCATGCGCAACCACGGCGTCTTCACCATCGGCGCGGACGCGCGGGCCGCGGTGAAGGCCGCGGTGATGTGCGAGGACGCGGCGCGCGCGGTGCACCTCGCCCGCCAGCTCGGCGACCCCGTCCCGCTGCGGCCCGAGGACATCGACCGCCTGCACCACCGCTACCAGAACGCCTACGGACAGCGTCCGTGACCCTCGAAGGGAGCAGCCCCGCGATGGCACCGACCATCTGGTTCCTCACCGGAAGCCAGTCCTTGTACGGCGAGGACACGCTCCGCCAGGTCGCCGAGCAGTCACGGTGGATCGCCCGGGCCCTGGACGAGGATCCGGGCATCCCGGCGGCGGTGCGGTGGCGCCCGGTGCTCACCGGCGCGGAGGCCATCCGGCGGACGATGCTCCAGGCGGGCGCGGACGACGACTGCATCGGGGTCATCACCTGGATGCACACGTTCTCGCCCGCCAAGATGTGGATCGCCGGGTTGAACGCCCTGCTCAAGCCGCTGCTGCACCTGCACACCCAGGCGAACGTGGCGCTGCCGTGGGCGAGCATCGACATGGACTTCATGAACCTCAACCAGGCCGCGCACGGCGACCGGGAGCACGCCCACGTCCAGACCCGGCTCGGCACGGCGCGCACCACGGTGGCGGGGCACACCGCCGACCCCGCGGTGCGCGCGCGGATCGCCTCGTGGGTCCGGGCCGCCCGGGGCTGCGCCGACCTGCGGACGCTGCGGCTCGCCCGCTTCGGCGACAACATGCGGGACGTCGCCGTCACCGAGGGCGACAAGGTCGAGGCGCAGATCCGGTTCGGCGCCTCGGTCAGCGCCTTCGGCGTGAACGACCTCGTCGCGGCCGTCGACGAGGTGCCGGACCACCGGGTCGGCGAGCTCGCCGAGGAGTACGAGCAGGCGTACGCCGTCGTCCCGGAGCTGCGGGCCGGCGGCGAACGGCACCCGGCGCTGCGCGACGCCGCGCGCATCGAGCTCGGGCTGCGCGACTTCCTCACCGCCGGGTCCTACCAGGCGTTCACCACGAACTTCGAGGATCTCGGCGGGCTGACGCAGCTGCCGGGCATCGCCGTGCAGCGCCTGATGGCCGACGGCCACGGCTTCGGCGCCGAGGGCGACTGGAAGACGGCCCTGCTGCTGCGGGCCCTCAAGAGCGCCGCCGCGGGACTGCCCGGCGGCACCTCCTTCATGGAGGACTACACCTACCACCTCGTGCCGGGCAGGGAGCTCGTCCTGGGCGCCCACATGCTGGAGGTCTGCCCCTCCATCGCCGCCGGCGTGCCCGCCTGCGAGGTGCATCCGCTGTCCATCGGGGGACGGCAGGACCCGGTCCGGCTCGTGTTCGACGCGGCGCCGGGGCCGGGTCTCGTCGTCGGGCTGGCCGACCTCGGCGACCGGTTCCGGCTGGTCGCCAACGAGATCGACCTGGTGGCGCCCCCGGAACCGCTGCCCCGGCTGCCGGTGGCCCGGGCCGTGTGGGCGCCCCGCCCGGACTTCCGCACCTCCACCGAGGCATGGCTGTCGGCCGGGGGACCGCACCACACGGTGCTGTCCCAGGCGGTCACCATCGAGATCCTGACCGACCTCGCCGAGATGACGGGCGTGGAACTGCTCGTCATCGACGGCGAGACCGACGTCGCCCGGTTCCGCCGCGAGATGCGCTGGAACCAGGCGTACCACCGCCTGGCACAAGGCTTCTAGCCGCCAGGACACCCCCCACCCCCGAGATCTGTGAGGAAACCCGTCCCATGACCAGATCACGCTTCGCGGTAAGGCTGGTCGCGCTGGCCGTGCTCGCCGGCGCCGCGATCGGCGGATTCGCCCCCTCGTCCACGGCGTCAGGCCGCCACCTCAAGCCCGGGATCGGCAAGGACCTGTTCGGCACGATGCCCGACGGCACGAAGGTCTGGCGCTACACCCTGACCAACGGCTCGATGCGCATCCGGGTGATCACCTACGGCGGCATCATCCAGACCATCGAGACGCCCGACCGGCACGGCAGGCTCGCCAACGTCACCCTGGGCTTCCCGACCCTCTCCGACTACCTCACCAAGAACAGCACCTACTTCGGGGCGCTCATCGGCCGGTACGGCAACCGCATCGCCAAGGGCCGGTTCACGCTCGACGGGCACGCGTACCAGCTGACCACCAACAACAACGGGAACACCCTGCACGGCGGCACGACCGGCTTCGACCAGCGCGTCTGGTCCGCGACCCCGGTCACGACCGGCGGCGGCGTCGCGCTCCGGCTGTCCCACACCAGCCCTGACGGCGACCAGGGATTCCCCGGCACCCTCAAGACCGACGTGACCATCTCCGTCACGCGGCACAACGCCATCCGGTTCGACTACCACGCCACCACCGACAAGCCGACCGTCGTCAACCTCACCAACCACTCCTACTTCAACCTGTCGGGCGAGGGCAGCGGGACGGTCTACGACCACCGGCTCCAGATCAACGGCTCCCGGTACACCCCCGTCGGCTCGTCAGAGCTGATCCCGACCGGCCGGATCGCCGCGGTGCGCGGCACCCCGCTCGACTTCACCAGGCCCACCGCGATCGGCGCCCGCATCCGGACCGGCTTCGACCAGTTGCTCTACGGCCAGGGTTACGACCACAACTTCGTTCTCGACGGCTCCGGCTGGAAGGTCGCGGCGCGCGTCCAGGATCCCGCCAGCGGCCGCACCCTGGCCATCTCCACCGACCAGCCCGGGCTCCAGTTCTACTCGGGCAACTTCCTCGACGGCACGCTGGTCGGCACCGGCGGCCGCGTCTACCGGCAGGGCGACGGGTTCGCGCTGGAGACCCAGCACTTCCCCGACTCGCCGAACCAGGCGGGCTTCCCCTCGACGGAGCTGGACCCCGGCCAGACCTACCACTCCACGACCGTCTACCAGTTCGGAGCCTGACATGGAGCGCATCGATCCGGCGGTCGAAGAGGCCGTCGACACTCTCGGCCTGAGCGAGCCCACCCGGCGCCGGCTGCTCAGCGGCGCCGGCCTGGTCAGCGCGACGGCGGCCGCGTCGGCGCTGCTGGCCGCCTGCTCCTCGGACAACAAGAGCTCGTCCTCGGCCACGGGCGGTCCCGGGCACTTCCCGAAGACGCCGAACTGGAAGTTCGTCTTCGTCAACCACGTCACCACGAACCCGTTCTTCACGCCGACGCAGTACGGCGCGCAGGACGCCTGCGCCCTGCTGGGCTGCTCGTTCCAGTGGACGGGCTCGCAGAACTCGGCGGTGCCCGAGATGGTCAGCGCCACCAACGCGGCCATCTCCGGCAAGGCCGACGGGCTCGCGGTCGCCGTGGTGGACAAGACCGCCTTCCGGCAGCCGGTGGACAACGCGCTGAAGGCCGGGATCCCGGTGGTCTCCTACAACGCCGACGGCGCCAAGGACGATCCCGGCAGCAGCCGGCTCTCCTACATCGGCCAGGACCTGTACACCTCCGGCTACCAGCTCGGCGCCAAGATCGCGGGGCTGATGTCCGGGGGAGACGCGGTCGGCTTCATCGCCACCCCGGGCTCGCTCAACATCCAGCCGCGCATCGACGGCGCCCAGGACGCCATCAAGGCCTCCGGCAAGCCGATCAAGTTCACCTCGGTGGCCACCGGCGCCGAGGTGCCCAAGGAACTCTCGACCGTCGACGCCTACGCCCAGGGCCACAAGGACATCAAGGGCATGTTCGCGGTGGACGCCGGCTCGACCGAAGCCATCGGCAAGGTCATGCAGAAGTACGGCCTGAAGGGCAAGGGCGTGGTCGCGGGCGGGTTCGACCTCACCCCGGGCACCCTGGGCGCCGTCAAGTCCGGGGACCTGGACTTCACCATCGACCAGCAGCCCTACCTGCAGGGGTTCCTGCCGGTGATGGCCCTCTGGTTCTACAAGCTGTCCGGCGGCCTGGTCTTCCCCCCGATGACCAACACCGGCCTGACCTTCGTCAGCAAGCAGACCGTCGGCCCGTACCTGTCGACCAAGACCCGGTACGAGGGCTCCAGCCCGGCCCAGCAGCTGGTGCCGCGGTCCGGCGCCATCGCTCACGTCTGAGACGAGGAGGACGGAGTGAGCGAGAGCACCGTACGGGACCAGGCAGCGGCCCCGGGCACGCCACCGCGGCGGCGTGCCCGGGGGCTGCCCGGCCTCGCCACCGACGCGTTCCTGCGCCGCCGGGAGGCGACCATCCTCCTGGTGGCGCTCGGACTGCTGATCTACTTCCAGACCGCGAAGTCGGTCTTCCTGACCCACGACAACCTGGTCAACGTCTCCCAGGGCACCGCGCCGTACGCCATCATCGCGGTCGGCGAGGTGTTCCTGCTCGTCAGCGGCGAGATCGACCTGTCGGTCGGAATGGTCTTCGCGCTGGCGCCCTTCCTCATGCACTACATGGTCGACTTCTCCGGCGTGTACCCGATCATCGCGATCGTGCTGGCGGTCCTGGCCGGCGCGCTCATCGGGCTCGGCAACGGGCTGGTGACGGTCGTGCTGAGGGTGCCGTCGTTCGTCGCGACCCTCGGCTCGATGTTCCTGGTGCAGGGCATCATGCTCACCACCTCCCACGCCTACCCGGCGCAGATCCCCGAGGCGGCCGACGGTCTGGCGGGCTGGTTCGGGCGCGCCCCCTGGGCGGAGCTGACCTGGTGCCTGGTGATCGTGGTCTTCTTCCACCTGGTGCTCACCCGCACCCGGTGGGGACTGCACACGGTCGCGACCGGCGGCAACCCGCTCGGCGCCGCGGAGGCGGGCATCCGCACCGGCCGGATCAAGATCGGCAACTTCATGCTCACCGGGGCACTCGGCGCGTTCGCCGGAATCCTGGAGGCCTTCCGGGTCGGCTCCATCGACCCGAGCTCGGGCGGGTCGAACGCGATGTTCATCGCGGTCTCGGCGGCGGTCATCGGCGGCACCGCCCTGGCCGGCGGCTCGGGGACCGTCGTCGGCGCGCTGCTCGGCGCGCTGGTGCTGGCCGAGATGCAGAACGGCTTCAACCTCATCGGGATCAGCGCGAACCCGTTCAACATCATCCTCGGGTCGGCGATCATCATCTCGATGGTGCTGAACGTCCACCTGGCCCGGTTGCGAAGGGCGGGGCGCTCATGAGCGACGCTCTGCGGGTGGAGGGCATCAGCAAACGCTTCGGCGGCGTGGAGGCCCTCGCCGACGTCACGCTGCGCCTCGGCAAGGGGGAGGTCCTCGGCCTCATCGGCGACAACGGCGCCGGGAAGTCCACCCTCATCAAGATCATCAGCGGTTTCCAGCGGCCGGACTCCGGGCGCATCCTCATCGACGGGACGGAGGTGAGCCCGCGCTCGGTGGACCACGCCCGCTCCCTCGGCGTCGACACCGTCTACCAGGATCTCGCGCTGGTCAACGAGCTCAGCGTCTACCACAACATGTTCCTCAACCGGGAGCTGGTGCGCTGGCCGCTGCTCAGCAACCGCGCGATGCGCCGGCGGGCCGCCCGGCAGCTGGCCGACATGGGGGTGCGGATCCCGTCGGTGGACGTCGAGGTCGCCAAGCTGTCCGGCGGCCAGCGGCAGGCGATCGCGGTCGCCCGCTCGGTCTACTCCGACGCCCGCATCCTGCTGCTCGACGAGCCGCTGGCCGCGATGGGCGCCAAGGAGGGCACGATGATCCTCGACCTCGTCCGCGACCTCAAGGAGCGCGGCGAGGTGTCGATCATCATCATCGCGCACAACTACGCCCAGGTCCTGGACGTGTGCGACCGGGTCAACCTGCTGCAGCACGGCCGGATCTCCTTCGACAAGCCGACGTCCGAGACGTCGCTGCAGGAGCTGACCGACCTGGTCGTCGCCGACTACCGGCGCGGCCGGGGCCTCTAGACGCCTTCGGGCCGGGCGCGCCGAGCCCGGCCCGAAGGCGCGACGCGCTGCCGGGCCGGGTGAGGCGCCGGTCGGGCGGGCGCACCGGTCAGGCGGACGTCGCCCGGACCTTGAACCAGGCCTCTGCTGGCCGAAGAAGAAGAACACGGCCCACAGCGTCCAGACGAGGCCGTAGACAGGGTGATCGCTGAACAGCGCTCCGACCGCGCCGCCCCCGGCGAGGGCCGCCCGCTCGCCGGGGAGATGACCGGATGTGGGCACCGGCGCCGCCGCTCCGGCCTCTACCGGGCGCCTCCGACTATCTCGCGCAGAGGGAAGCGCTGCAGCTTGCCGGTGGTGGTGCGGGGGAGCTCGTCGACGAACCGGACCGACCTCGGGTACTTGTACGGGGCGATCGTCCGCTTGGTGAAGGCCTGCAGCTCGGCGGCCTTGTCCGCGTTCCCCTCGACCCCGTCGCGCAGCACCACGAACGCCGTCACCACGGCGCCGCGGTCGGGGTCGGGGGCGCCGACCACTCCGCATTCGAGCACGTCCGGATGCTCGAGCAGCGCCTGCTCGACCTCGGGTCCGGCGATGTTGTAGCCCGACGAGATGATCATGTCGTCGCTGCGGGCCTGGTACCAGAAGTAGCCGTCGGCGTCGCGGATGTAGGTGTCGCCGGTGATGTTCCACCCGTCCTGGACGTAGGCCTTCTGCCGGGTGTCGGCGAGGTAGCGGCAGCCGGTGGGGCCGCGGACCGCGAGCTGCCCTGGGGTCCCGTCCGGCACCGGCCGGCCGGCGGCGTCGACCACGGCCGCCCGGTAACCGGGGACCGGGACGCCCGTCGCGCCCGGCCTGATGTCGTCGTCGGCGGCCGCGACGAAGATGTGCAGCATCTCCGTCGAGCCGATCCCGTCGATGATCCGCACGCCCGTCTCCTCGTGGAACGCCCTCCACACCGCGGCCGGGAGGTGCTCGCCCGCCGAGACGCAGCGCCGGACCCCGGCCAGCCGCCCCGCCAGCCCGGCGGCCAGGATCGCGCGGTAGGTCGTCGGCGCGGTGAACAGCACCGTGACGCCGTGCCCGGCCGTGATCTCGGCGAGCTCGGCCGGGGCCGCCCTCTCGACCAGCAGGGCCGAGGCGCCCGCCCGGAGCGGGAACACCAGCAGCCCGCCCAGCCCGTAGGTGAACCCCAGCGGCGGCGACGCGGCGAAGACGTCGTCCGGAACGGGCTTGAGGAGGTGCCGGGAGAAGGTGTCGGCGATCGCCAGCACGTCGCGGTGGAAGTGCATCGTGGCCTTGGGGCGTCCGGTGGTGCCCGAGGTGAACGCCAGCAGCGCGACGTCGTCGGCCGCGGTGTCGACGTCCTCGAAGACGCCGTCCTTGGCCGCCGCCCGGGACACCAGGTCGCCGGCGTCGTCCGAGCCGTAGGGCACGGTCCGCATCCCGGGCGTCCGCGCCGCGGCCAGGTCGTCGAGGAAGCGGTGGTCGCACAGGGCCAGGCTCGGCTCGGCCAGCTCGGCGATGGTGGTCAGCTCCCGCGCGCGCAGCATCGGCATGGTCGTGACCACCACGCCGCCCGCCTTGAGCACGCCGAGCCAGGCCGCGGCGAGCCACGGGTTGTTCGGCCCGCGCAGCAGCACGCGGTTGCCGGGCACCAGCCCGAGGTCGTCGACCAGCACGCGGGCCACCTGGTTCGCCCGCCGCAGGACGTCGCCGTAGGTCCACAGGAGGCCGCCGGGGGTGCGCAGGCAGGGCCGGTCGGCGCCCACCGCCCTCGCCGTCCCGTCCAGCAGGACGTGCGCGCAGTTGAGCCGCTCGGGGTAGGCGACCTCCGGGAGCGTGAAGTCGAAGTCGGGCCATTCGTCGCGGGGAGGCAGGTTGTCGCGGCAGAAGGTGTCGACGTGCGCGGAGGCGCTGAGCTCCATCGGGCGACCTCTCCATCCAAGGCGGGCGAACGCTCCGGCCGGTGTGCCGGAGGTGTCGCGCTGGAATGAGCGCGGTCAGCGGGTGCGCTACAAAAAAATATAGCTGGGGTGGACGTGCCGTGGTAGTGGACCGGCGTCCCGGCCGCGGCGCCTCCCGCCGGCGGCCCTGGCCGCTACCGGCCTCGGTCCCGCCCTGTGGACGCGACCCGGCGCGTTGTTTAGCCATTGACTTATATAAGTCGTGTCGAAATAATGGCGTGATGCACGTGTTCGATGTCCTGGGGGACCCGGTGAGGCGCCGGATCCTGGAGCTGCTCGCCGACGGCGAGCAGACCTCCGGCGCCATCGCCGCGGTCATCCAGGCCGAGTTCGGGATCTCGCAGCCGGGGGTGTCCCAGCACCTGCGCGTGCTGCGGGAGAGCGGGCTCGCGACGGTCCGGGCGAGGGGCGCCCACCGCCTCTACGCCGTCGACTCCGCGACCCTGCGGGAGATCGACACGTGGCTGGAGCGCTTCCGCGGCTTCTGGACCCAGCATCTGGACGCGCTGGAAGCCGAGTTCGAGGACAAGTAGGGCCGTCAGGCCCCGAGGAACTCGCCGCCGTTCAGATGCAGGGTCGCCCCCGTCACGTGCGGATGGGAAACGAGGAAGGCGACGGCATCCGCGCACTCGTCCATCGAAAGGGTCCGCTCCAGGAGGGAGGCCTCGCGATGGCGGGCGCGAAAGTCGGGTGTCATGCGTCGGGCCACGGGGGAGTCCTCGACGATGCTGGGGGACAGGGCGTTGACGCGGACATCCGGCGCGAGTTCCTTCGCCAGGGTCCGGGCCAGGGCGATCGTGGCCCCTTTCGCCGCCGCGTAACACGGGTCGTAGCTTCCGCGGTAGGCGGCCGGGGACGAGAGGAAGACGATGCTCGACCCCTTCGTCAGCAGATGACGCGCACTCCTGATGAACAGGAGCGGACCGGTGACATGCGTGGCGAACATCGCCGTCGCATGCCGCCCGGTCAGCTCGGAGAGCGAAGCGCTCGGCTCCAGGTTCGTGGCCACGACGAGGGCGTCCAGCGGCGGGCACGCCGCCGACGCCGCGACGACCGAGGCCTCGTCCCCGATGTCGAGGCCGATGTCGGCGCGCGGCGACCGGGACGCCACCAGGCACTCCCAGCCGGCGCTCCTCAACCGCCGGACCACGGCGCCGCCGATCGCGCCCAGCCCTCCGATCACGAGCGCGCGCCGCGGGTCCGCTTCCTGGTCCTGCACCGTGCGGGCTAACGCGCGACCGCGCCGGGGGGCGGCGCGTCGGGCACTGACGTGGACTTCGGCACGCCCTTGAAGGTGAACTTGGCGTTCTCGGCCGTGTCGGTGTTGTCGGGGTCGAAGCCCTCGGTGCCGACGATGACGATCTGGCCGG
>NZ_JBFARL010000101.1:0-29238 GCF_040674655.1 Actinomadura sp. NPDC049753
GTACTTGGCGAGTTTGTTCTCGCCCACGCCGTTGACGCGGCCCAGCTCGGCCAGGGAGGTGGGGCGGGCGGTGGCGTTCTCGCGGCGCAGCCGGCCGCACGACGCGCACCGGCACCCCGGCGCCGGCCAGCCCTGTGCGGCGGCGGCGCCGCGAAGTTCGATGTTCATCCCGCCGCGAACTCTACGGTTACCCTCGGCCATAAGGATCACGACGCCCCCTCTGGAGGATTCCCGGTGGGCAACCCCCCGAACGCGCCCTGGCCCCCGCGACCGGGTCAGGGCGGGCAGCAGCCGCCCTACGGTCCGCCGCCCTTCCCGCCCGGCGGTCCCGCGCCGGGATGGCAGCCGGGTCCGCCCGGCATGCCCGGAGCGCCCCCGCCGGGACGCCGCGGCGGCGGCCTGGTGATCGCGCTGGTCGGGGCCGGGCTCGTCCTGGTGCTGGCGGTCGCCGCCGTCTTCGTCGTCCTCGTCCGGGGCGGCGACGACGGGGGAGGCGACGGCGGCGAGGAGCAGCTGAGGGTCGGCAAGATCGCCGGCGGTGCCGAGGCCACGCCCCTCGCGGACGGGAGCCTCACCATGGCCCGGCCGGGCGTCACGGGCCCGGTCGTCGACATCTACGAGGACTTCGCCTGCCCGCCCTGCGGCGCCTTCGACCGCCGGCACGACCCGATGCTCAAGCAGCTGGCCGTCGAGGGCCGCGCCAAGGTCGTCTTCCATCCGATGCTGATCTTCGGTGAGGGCACGCAGCCGGCCCACGACAACTCGCTGCGGGCCGCGGCGGCGCTGCGCTGCGTCACCGACGGCGCCCACTGGCTGTCCTACCAGGACGCCCTCTACGCCCATCAGCCCGCGAACGAGAGCGCCACCGGCTACCTGACCCAGGACCTGCTCTCCTACGCGGAGCCGCTGGGGCTCACCGGCGACGAGTTCACCTCGTGCGTGAAGAACCAGCGCCACGCCGCAAGCGTGAAGACCGTCAGCCAGGGCTACATATCGTCCGGGATCCAGGGGACGCCCAGCGTGCGGGTCAACGGGCGGACGCTCGGCCAGTCCGACACCGAGAGCCCGGACGCGCTGCGCCGCGCCATAGAGGCCGCCGCCTGACCGGCTAGTCTCACCGCGACGAGGGAGGTCGAGGGCGATGGCGTGGAGCTGGCGGCTGGAGAAGGCCGACGGGCGGACGATCGGCATGTCGGAGGAGACCTTCTCCACCCAGGCGGACGCGGAGAGCTGGCTGGGGGAGAACTGGCGGGGGCTGCGCGCCGAGGAGGTCGACAAGGTCGCCCTCCTGGACGGCGACACGATCGTGTACGGGATGAGCCTGCACGACCCGGAGTGACCGGCCGGGACGGGAGAGGGCCGCGGAGCGTCGCGCTCCGCGGCCCCCGGTGATGCTCTCCGGGCTCAGGGGCGCCTGCGCGGGCTGACGGTCTTGGCCGGGTCGCGGATGACGGTGTCGCCGAGGATCTCGTCGATCCGCTTCATCACGTCGGCGTCCAGCTTCACCCCGGCCGCCCGCACGTTGTCGGCGACCTGCTCGGGGCGGGACGCGCCCACGATCGCCGCCGAGACGTTCGGGTTCTGCAGCGTCCAGGCGATCGCGAGCTGCGCCATCGACAGGCCGAGGTCGTCCGCGACCGGCCGCAGGTTCTGCACGCGGGTCAGCAGGTCGTCGTCCAGGTAGCGCTTGATCATGTCGGCGCCGCCCTTGTCGTCGGTGGCGCGCGACCCCTCCGGAAGGGGCTGCCCCGGCTTGTACTTGCCGGTCAGGACGCCCTGCGCGATCGGCGACCAGACGATCTGGCCGACGCCCTCGCGCTCGCAGAGCGGGACGACCTCCTCCTCGATGACCCGCCACAGCATCGAGTACTGCGGCTGGCTGGAGACGATCCGGTCGAAGCCCATCTCGTCGGCGATCTTCAGGGCGCGCTCGATCTCCTCGGCCCGCCACTCCGACACCCCGACGTAGAGGACCTTGCCCTGCCGGACGAGGTCGTCGAAGGCCCGAAGGGTCTCCTCCAGCGGCGTCTCGTAGTCGAACCGGTGGGCCTGGTACAGGTCCACGTAGTCGGTCCCGAGGCGGCGCAGGGAGCCGTGGATCGACTCGAAGACGTGCTTGCGGGACAGGCCCCGGTCGTTCACCCCGGGACCCGTCGGCCAGTAGACCTTGGTGAAGATCTCCAGGCCTTCGCGGCGCTGCCCCTTCAGCGCCCGCCCGAGGACCTCCTCGGCGCGCGTGCCGGCGTAGACGTCGGCGGTGTCGAACGTGGTCACGCCCTCGTCGAGGGCGGCCCGCACGCAGGCGCGCGCCGCGTCCTCCTCGACCTGAGAGCCGTGGGTGAGCCAGTTGCCGTACGCGATCTCGCTGATCTTCAGACCGCTCCGGCCCAGGTTTCGGAACTCCATGGCCCCGACCCTAGCCCCGCCCCGCTCGTGCGGCGCGCGGCGGACGCCCCCGCCGGACGAGGCCCCGGGCCGGGTCCTCAGGCCCCGGTCCCTCCCGGACCTGCGCTCAGACCTTGTCCTTCTCGCCGAGGCGCACCCGCGGGTTCGGGATCCGCAGGCGGCGGATCTGCATCGCGCGCATCGCGGCGTACATGCCGACGCCCTTGGCGTCCTCGCCGGGGTAGCGCTCGGCGGCCAGCCGCTTGATGCCGCGGCTCAGCAGGAAGCCCTCCGCGAACACCACCACGAGCAGCAGCGGCGGCGCGAACAGGACCAGCAGCCGGGCCGCCGGGATCGGCAGCAGGCTGAGCAGCACGATCGCGAACATCGCGTACATCAGGTAGGAGCCCACCGTGCGGCGCGAGTCGACGTAGTCGCGGGCCAGCCGGCGCACGGGGCCCCGGTCCCGCTTGAGCAGGTGCTTCTCGTCGCCCTTGGCCATGCCCTCGCGCGCCTTGGCGCGCTCGACGGCCTGCCGCTCCCGCACCTTCTTGTAGGCCTCCTTGCGGGTCGCCGGCGCCGTGATCGGCTGCCGGCGGCGCTTCTCGGCCTCGCTGCGCTTGGGCGTGGGACGACCCTTGCCGCCGGGCTTTACTACCTGAGGAGGATCCGGCGGGGCCTCCGGGGTACGACGCTTGAACACAGGGATCAGCCTACCGGCTGCGAACATCGTGGCTGCCTCGCGCGTTAACGCGTAGGGTGATAAGAACCCCAGCAGTGGTCATTGAGCCCAGTTCACGACTGAGGCGACAGCACGAAGGGACCGGCGCCGCGCGATGAGCGTGATGAAGCGAATGTCGATGATCTTCAAGTCCAAGGCGAACAAGGCCTTGGACCGTATGGAAGACCCTCGGGAGACCCTCGATTACTCCTACCAGCGCCAGCTGGAGATGCTGCAGAAGGTCCGTCGCGGGGTCGCCGACGTCGCCACCTCGCGCAAGCGTCTCGAACTGCAGATCAACCAGCTCGAGCAGCAGCAGAGCAAGCTGACCGACCAGGGCAAGAAGGCGCTGCAGGTGGGCCGCGAGGACCTCGCCCGCGAGGCGCTGACCCGCCGCTCCGGCCTGGAGAGCCAGCTCAACGACCTGCGCGGGCAGTACCAGCAGCTGCAGGGCGAGGAGGAGAAGCTCACGCTCGCCTCCCAGCGGCTGCAGGCCAAGGTCGACTCCTTCCGCACCCGCAAGGAGACGATCAAGGCGACCTACACGGCCGCCGAGGCGCAGACCAAGATCAACGAGGCGTTCTCCGGCATCTCCGAGGAGATGGGCGACGTCGGCCTGGCGATCCAGCGCGCCGAGGAGAAGACCGACACGATGAAGGCCCGCGCCGGCGCGATCGACGAGCTGCTGGCATCCGGCGCCCTGGAGGACTTCTCCGGTCCCAAGGACGACATCCAGGCCGAGCTCGACCGGATGGGCTCCGGCCCCGGCGTCGACATGGAGCTGGAGCGCCTCAAGGCCGAACTCGGCCAGGGCCCCGCGCCCAAGGAGCTGAACCAGGGCTCGCCGACCGCCCAGCCGCAGCACCAGCAGCAGGACACCCCCCAGCAGGCCCCGTGGCCGCAGAACCCCGGGGGTGCCCAGTGATCGTCCGTCTGATGGGCGAGGGCCAGCTGGACGTGGCCGAGGGCGACCTGTCCTCGCTCAACTCCCTCGACGCCGAGCTGGAGGCGGCGATCGAGTCGGGCGACGAGACCGCGTTCCGCGCCGCGCTGCACGCCCTGCTGGAGAACGTCCGCAAGGTGGGCAGGCCGCTGCCGCCGGACAGCCTGGAGCCGTCCGAGCTGATCCTTCCCCCGGCGGACGCGCACATCGACGAGGTGCGCTCCATGCTGGGCGACGAGGGGCTAATCCCGGACTGAGCGGCTGCGGGCTCGGGTCGTCCCCCGGGACGCCCCGCCGCGCGGGTCCGGGTCGCGTTATGGACATCCGGGCACAAAACCCGCGCCTTGGACGTTCGTCCAAGTGAAGAGCAGTAAGGACTGGGGGTGGCCGGATGGCCAGGACGCGTTACGCCTCCGACCGGGGGCTGACATCGCGGATGCTCGTGACGATGTTCCTGCTGGGGCTGGTGTACGTCGTCTTCGTGGGGGCCTTTTTCGTCTTCGCGCCGAACTGGGCCGGCGTCGCGCTGGTGGTCGCGGTGCTGTTCCTCCTCGCCCAGTACTTCTTCTCCGACCGGATGACGCTGTTCGCCATGCACGGCCGGGTCGTCTCCCCCCAGGAGGCGCCCGAGCTGCACGGCGTCATCGACCGCATCTGCGCGATGTCGGACGCCCCGAAGCCGCGCGTCGCGATCGCCGACACCGACGTGCCGAACGCGTTCGCCACCGGCCGCAACCAGAAGAAGGCCGTGGTCTGCGTGACCACCGGCCTGCTGCGCCGGCTCGACCCGGTCGAGCTGGAGGGCGTGCTCGCGCACGAGATGGCGCACGTCGCGCACAAGGACGTCGCGGTCATGACGATCGCCTCGTTCCTCGGCATCCTCGCCGGCCTGATCACCCGGTTCGGGCTCCAGTGGGGGCTGTGGGGCGGGTTCGGCCGCCGCAGCAACGACCAGAACACCGGGCTGATCCTGCTGGCCGTCGTCGCCGCCAGCGCGCTCGCCTACGCGGTCAGCTTCCTGCTCACCCGGGCCCTGTCGCGCTACCGCGAGCTGTCGGCCGACCGGGCCGCCGCGCTGCTGACCGGGCGCCCCTCCGCCCTGGCCAGCGCGCTGACGAAGGTCACCGGCGAGATCGCGCGGATCCCGACCGGCGACCTGCGCTCCTCGCAGGCGTTCAACGCCTTCTTCTTCACCCCGGCGCTCGGCAGGGGGGTCAGCGTCTCCGCGCTGTTCTCCACCCACCCGTCGCTGGACCGGCGGCTCGCGCAGCTGTCGAAGATCTCCGAGCAGCTCAGCAGGGGAGTGTGATCCGTGGGGTTCCTGGACACCCTGCTCGGCCGGTCCAAGCCGGCCAAGCCCGACCTCGACCAGATCTTCGGGCTGTCGACCGCGGCCGTCACCCTGGAGGCGGCGACGGGCTTCACCCCGACCGGGCTCGGCTCGGTGTGCTTCCGCGCGGCCGAGGGCGGCGCGTTCGCGCGGCTGCAGGCCGACGTCCAGCAGCTGCTGGACGCCGACGAGGGCCCCAAGGTCCAGTTCAGCACCGACGGCTACGGCTACACGTGGCTGCTCGCCGAGCAGCGCCCCGAGCAGCTGCCCGACCTCGTCACCGACCTGCACGCGGTGAACGCGACGCTGGAGGCGGGCGGGTTCGGCCCGCACCTGCTGTGCTCCCTGGTCGGCTTCCAGGGCCCGGACGGCCGCCGTCTCGCGCTCGTCTACCTCTACAAGCGCGGAACGTTCTACCCCTTCGCGCCGCTCCCCGGGGACAAGCGCGACAACGCGCTCGAACTCCAGGTGCGCGGCGCGATCGGGGCCGACCTGCGGTTCGAGCAGGACCTCGGCCGGTGGTTCCCCGTCTGGGGCGCCCCCGGCCTGTGATCCCGTCCGGCGGCCGGCCGCGCCCGGTCAGGGCAGGGCGAGCATCTGGTCGAGGGCGGCGCGGGCGTGGTGCGCGGTCTCCTCGTCCACCTCGATGACGTTCTCGACCTTCCCCGCGGCCAGCGACTCCAGCGACAGCACCAGGTGCGGGAGGTCGATCCGGTTCATCGTCGAGCAGTAGCAGACGGTCTTGTCGAGGAACATCACGTTCTTGTCCGGGTGGGCGTTCGCCAGCCGCCGCACGAGGTTCAGCTCCGTCCCCACGGCCCAGGACGACCCGGGCTCGGCGGCCTCGATCGCCTTGATGATGTACTCGGTCGAGCCGATCTGGTCGGCGGCCGTGACGACCTCGTGCCGGCACTCGGGATGGACGAGGACGTTGACCCCCGGCACCCGCGCGCGGACGTCGTCCACCGACTCCTTGCTGAACCGGCCGTGCACCGAGCAGTGGCCCCGCCACAGGATCATCTTGGCGTCCCGCAGCTGCCGGTGCGTGAGGCCGCCCTCGCGGCGGTGCGGGCTGTAGACGACGCAGTCGTCCAGGGAGAAGCCCATCTCCAGGACGGCGGTGTTGCGGCCGAGGTGCTGGTCGGGCAGGAACAGGACCTTCTTGCCCTTGGCGTAGGCCCAGTCGAGGGCGCGCTTGGCGTTGGACGAGGTGCACACCACCCCGCCGTGACGTCCGACGAAGCCCTTGATGTCGGCGGAGGAGTTCATGTAGGTGACGGGGACGACGTCGTCGGCGATCCCGGCGTCCTCCAGGACCTCCCAGCACTCCTCGACCTGGTCGAAGGTCGCCATGTCGGCCATCGAGCAGCCCGCGCCGAGGTCGGGCAGGATCACCCGCTGGTGGGCGGCGGTCAGGATGTCGGCCGACTCGGCCATGAAGTGGACGCCGCAGAACACGATGTAGGGCGCCTCGGGGCGGGCCGCGGCCCGCTGGGCCAGCTTGAACGAGTCGCCGGTCACGTCCGCGAACTGGATGACCTCGTCACGCTGGTAGTGGTGTCCGAGGACGAACACGCGGTCGCCGAGCGCCGCCTTGGCGGCGCGGGCCCGCTCGACGAGGGCGGGGTCGGACGCCGCCGGCAGCTCGCCGGGGCAGTCCACGCCGCGTTCGCTCGCGGGGTCGGCGCCGCTGCCGAGCAGCAGCAGCGGTAGGTCGCGCACTGGGGTGGTCACGGCGGTCTCCCTTCGCGACGGGACTTATCGTCGCTTTGACGACTAATGATGGCATATGCGGCGGGGGGTTGGCGGTGTGACGTAGACCGCACCCGTGCGGGGCGTTAAACACGGCCGAGAAGCGGAATGGGCATGTGGCGAGGTACGTTGTCCTACGGGAAGAGGCACAGACGTCTTCGAGGACAAGCGACAGTCCGCCGCTAGCGCGGCGCAGCGAGACCCGGGAGCTGAACACATGACGGTTTCAGGCGAGACCACGCAGGAGACCACGCAGCAGGGCGTCATCCTCACCGACGCCGCCGCCGAGAAGGCCAAGGGCCTGCTTGAGCAGGAGGGCCGCGATGACCTTGCGCTGCGTGTCGCCGTGCAGCCGGGCGGCTGCTCGGGTCTGATCTACCAGCTCTTCTTCGACGAGCGCGAGATGGACGGCGACCAGATCCAGGACTTCGGCGGCCTGTCGGTGCGCGTCGACCGGATGAGCGCGCCCTACCTCACGGGCGCCACCATCGACTTCGTCGACTCGATCGAGAAGCAGGGCTTCACGATCGACAACCCGAACGCGTCGGGTTCCTGCGCCTGCGGCGACTCGTTCAACTGACGCGCGGCGAGCGCTCCGGCGGCGGTCGGGCGTAGAGCCTGGGAGGGGCGGTCCGGACCTGTGTGGTCAGGGCCGCCCCTCGACGCTGCCCTGCGGGCGTTCCGCGGCGAACTGTCGTGCGGCGGTGATGTGTGGTGCGATGGTGGGTAGCCTGACGGGTTCGAACAGCCGGTGAAACAGCCGGACGACCACGACGAGGAGAGCGACGCCGTGCGCATCGCCGTGACCGGTTCCATTGCGACCGACCATCTGATGACCTTCCCCGGAAGGTTCACCGACCAGCTCCTGCCCGACCAGCTCCACCGGGTGTCGCTGTCCTTCCTGGTGGACGAGCTGGAGATCCGCCGCGGCGGCATCGCCGCCAACATCTGCTTCGGCATGGGCAGCCTCGGCAAGGAGTCCATCCTCGTCGGCTCCGTCGGTGACGACTTCGCCGACTACCGCTCCTGGCTCGAACGGCACACGGTCGACACCGCGTCGGTGCACGTGTCCGAGATCCACCACACGGCGCGGTTCCTGTGCACCACCGACCAGGACCAGAACCAGATCGCCACCTTCTACGCCGGCGCGATGAGCGAGGCCCGCTCCATCGAGCTGCGGCCCGTGGCCGACCGCGTCGGCGGCCTCGACCTCGTCGTGGTGAGCCCGAACGACCCGGAGGCGATGCTGCGGCACACCGACGAGTGCCGCGACCGCGGCATCCCGTTCGCCGCCGACCCCTCTCAGCAGCTCGCCCGGATGGACGGCGCCGACGTCCGCCGCCTCATCGACGGCGCCGCCTACCTGTTCAGCAACGAGTACGAGAAGGCCCTGGCGGAGGAGAAGACGGGCTGGTCGGGGGAGGAGATCCTCTCCCGCGTCGGCGTCCGCGTCACCACCCTCGGCGCCAAGGGCGTCGTCATCGACCGCGAGGGCGAGGAGGGCGTCCACGTCCCCTGCGTCCAGGTCGACTCCGTCGTCGACCCGACCGGCGTCGGCGACGCGTTCCGCGCCGGCTTCCTCTCCGCGACCGCCTGGGACCTGCCGCTCGAACGCGCCGCCCAGGTCGGCAACGCCATCGCCGCGCACGCCCTCGAAGCCGCCGGGCCGCAGGAGTACACCCTCGGCCGCCGGGCGTTCCTCGACCGCTTCGCGGCCGCCTACGGCGCCGACGCCGCGGCCGACATCGAGCCGCACGTCGTCTGCCCGACCCCGTAGCCGCGCCCGTGACACGGGCACATCGGAAGGCCGCGCCGTTCCGGCGCGGCCTTCCGCCTGTCCTCGGCCTTGCCCGCGCCTAGTACGTGCGGCGGATGTGGAAGCCCCAGCCGCCCTGCTGGAGGGTCTCCTCCCGGACGAAGTCCTGGGACTTCATGCGGCACCAGGCGGGGATGTCGGTGCGGGCGGCGGCGTCGTCGGCGAGGACGGCGACGACCTGCCCGACCGGGACCTCCCGGATCCGCTCGGCCAGCATGATGATCGGAATGGGGCACTTGCGGCCGAGCGCGTCGATGACGAGCACGGGCGGCGGCCCCTCCGGCTCCGCGGGGGGCGGCGGCGCGTCGGCGGGCGGTGTGACGGTCCTGGCGCGGCCTCGGAACCTCATGGGCGCGACCGCCTCCCTGTCTCGAAGGTGTTCATCGTCGTCCGGCGGAGGCGGGCGACGGCGTCGGGAAGCACGGTGAGGAAGCGGCCGACGTCCTCCGAACCGACGCCTCGCGGCAGCGATACCCGCACGTTCCCATGCGTAATCACCCCCATCGCCTCCAGCACATGGCTCGGACGCAGCGTATCCGCCGTGCAGGAGCTGCCGGAGGAAACGGCGAAACCCAGCCGGTCGAGTTCGGTCAGCAGCGCCTCCCCCTCCACGTACAGGCAGGAGAACGTCACCAGGTGGGGGAGCCGGCGGACCGGGTCGCCGATCACCTCGACGTCGGGGACGCTCCGCGGCACCTCCGCCCGGATGCGGTCCACCAGGGCGGAGACGCGCGGCGCGTCGGCCGCCATGTCGGCGCGGTAGGCCGTCAGCGCGGCCGCGGCCGCCGCGATCGCGGGGACGTTCTCGAACCCGGGGACCCGGCGTGCCTCGCGCTCGTCGTCGGGCAGCGGCGAGCGCCACCGGGTGCCCTTACGGACGGCGAGCACGCCGACGCCGGCGGGCCCGCCCCACTTGTGGGCGCTGCCGGCGAGGAGCGACCATCCGGCGGGGACCTCGACCCGCCCGAGGGACTGCGCCGCGTCGACGAACAGCGGCACGCCGGCCGCGCGGCAGGCCCGCGCGACCTCCTCGACGGGCTGGAGCGTGCCGACCTCGTGGTTGGCCGACTGCAGGCAGGCCAGCGCGGTGTCGGGGCGCAGCGCCGCCGCGAACTCCGCGGCGTCGACGCGGCCGGTCCGGTCGACGCCGACGAGGGTGACCTCGCCGCCGTCGCGCTCGTGCAGCTCGGCGGCGTGCAGGACGCTGGAGTGCTCGACGGCGCTCGCCACCAGGTGCCGCCCGGTGCGCCGGCGCGCCTGGAGCCCCCCGAGGACCGCCAGGTGCACCGCCTGGGTGCCCGAGGACGTGAACGACACCTCGTCGGCACGGGCGCCCAGGACGCCGGCGACACGCGCGCGTGCCCGGTCGAGCAGCATCCGGGTGCCGCGGGCCGCCCCGTAAAGCCGGGCGGGATCGGCCCAGGCCGCGTCCAGCGCCTCCAGCAGCGCGGCGCGCGCCGCCGGGTGCGGCGGCTCGGTGGACGCGGCGTCGAAGTAGCCGCCCGGATAGCTCGGTCCTGCCACGTGAGAACACTAACCGGGCACCCGATCGGGGGTTCGCGCGACCCTCGCGCTAGGGTGTCCACCACACGTGTAATCACTGATCTCTCCGCCCGGCCGACCGGGCTTCATCCGTGGGGAAGGCATTCCGTGAGTCCGACCCGCTCTAGGGAGCGGCGTACGCCTGTGCGCAGTCGCCGCGCATTGAAAAGCGCCGGCGCGCTAGGGCTGCTGGCGCTCTCCGCGACCGCGTGCAGCGGCAGCCGCCTGGGCATGCCCGAGCCGATCAGCGTCCAGGGCGAGCGCATGCTGAAGCTCTGGCAGGGCTCCTGGATCGCGGCGTTCGCGGTCGGGGCCGTGGTCTGGGGCCTGATCATCTGGGCGGTGCTGTTCCACCGCAAGCGCTCCAACGACCTGCCGCCGCAGGTCCGCTACAACATGCCGATCGAGATCCTCTACACGGCGGTCCCGTTCGTCATCATCGCGGTCCTGTTCTACTTCACCGCGAGGGACGAGAACTTCGTCGAGAAGACCACCAAGGACCCCGCGGTGGTCGTCGACGTGATCGGCTTCCAGTGGAGCTGGCAGTTCGACTACAAGGAGAAGGACGCCGCGGGCAAGGAGAGGACGGTCGCCTCCGTCGTCGGTCAGCCCGTCGCCCCGAACGGGCCCGCTCCCGCCAAGCCGGTGATGACGATCCCCTCGGGCAAGACGGTGCGGGTGCGGCTGCACGCCAACGACGTCATCCACTCGTTCTGGGTGCCGGCACTGATCTACAAGAAGGACGTCATGCCGGGCTACACCAACGAGTTCGAGTTCACGGCGAACAAGCTCGGCACCTATGAGGGCCGCTGCGCCGAGCTCTGCGGCGTCGACCACAGCCGGATGCTGTTCCAGCTCAAGGTCGTGACGCCCGAGCAGTACCAGAAGTTCATCGCCGATTCGAAGCAAGCAATGGCCGCGGGAGGTGTCAAGTGACCGCCACGAGTCACGCACCGAGCGCGCCGATCGCCGCGCCGCGGACGAGCAAGGGGCGCATCATCGCCTCCTGGATGTCGTCCACCGACCACAAGGTGATCGGCTACCTCTACCTGATCACCTCGTTCGTGATGTTCCTGTTCGGCGGCGTGCTCGCGCTGCTGATCCGCATGGAGCTGTTCGAGCCGGGGCTGCAGTTCGTCAGCAACGAGCAGTACAACCAGCTGTTCACCATGCACGGCACGATCATGCTGCTGATGTTCGCGACGCCGCTGTTCGCGGGCTTCACCAACGTCATCATGCCGCTGCAGATCGGCGCGCCCGACGTGGCGTTCCCCCGGCTGAACATGCTGGCGTACTGGCTGTTCCTGTTCGGCAGCCTGATCGTCATCGCGGGCTTCCTGACCCCGGGCGGCGCGGCCAGCTTCGGCTGGTTCGCCTACGCCCCGCTGTCGGACGCGGTCCGCTCGCCGGGCGTCGGCGGCGACATGTGGGTGATGGGCCTGGCGATGTCGGGCTTCGGCACCATCATGGGCGCGGTCAACTTCATCACCACGATCCTGTGCATGCGGGCGCCGGGCATGACGATGTTCCGGATGCCGATCTTCACCTGGAACGCGCTGCTGACCTCGATCCTCGTCCTGCTGGCGTTCCCGGTCCTCGCCGCCGCGCTGCTGGCGCTGGAGGCCGACCGCAAGCTCGGCGCGCACATCTTCGACGCCGCGCACGGCGGGGCGCTGCTGTGGCAGCACCTGTTCTGGTTCTTCGGGCATCCGGAGGTCTACATCATCGCCTTGCCGTTCTTCGGCATCGTGACCGAGATCCTCCCGGTGTTCAGCCGCAAGCCCGTCTTCGGCTACATCGGCCTGGTCTTCGCGACCATCACCATCGCGGGCCTGTCCATCACCGTGTGGGCGCACCACATGTTCGTCACCGGCCAGGTGCTGCTGCCGTTCTTCTCCTTCATGACGTTCCTCATCGCCGTTCCCACGGGGGTGAAGTTCTTCAACTGGGTGGGGACCATCTGGCGAGGGCAGTTGACGTTCGAGTCGCCGATGCTGTGGTCGCTGGGCTTCCTCGTGACGTTCCTGTTCGGCGGGCTCACCGGCGTCATCCTGGCGTCGCCGCCGATGGACTTCCAGCTCTCGGACTCCTACTTCGTCGTGGCGCACTTCCACTACGTCGTGTTCGGCACCGTGGTGTTCGCGATGTTCGCCGGCTTCTACTTCTGGTGGCCGAAGTTCACCGGCAAGATGCTGAACGACACCCTCGGCAAGATCCACTTCTGGCTGCTGTTCATCGGCTTCCACGGCACGTTCCTGCTCCAGCACTGGCTGGGCGCCGCGGGCATGCCGCGCCGGTACGCGGACTACCCGAGCGAGTTCCACGGGCTGAACGAGATCTCCAGCATCTTCTCGTTCATCCTCGGGGCCTCGATGCTGCCGTTCTTCTACAACCTCTACATCACGTGGAAGCGGGGCACGCGCGTCGAGGTCGACGACCCGTGGGGCTACTCCAACTCGCTGGAGTGGGCGACCTCCTGCCCGCCGCCGCGGCACAACTTCAACTCGATCCCGAAGATCCGTTCCGAGCGGCCGGCGTTCGACCTGCACCACCCGCACGTGGGTGCCAAGGGCGAGCTGGCCGGGGCGAAGGGGGAGTAGCCGATGCGCGTCCAGGCGTTCATGTTCTACGGGTGCGCGGTCTTCTTCCTCGCCACCGACGTCGTCTACTGGCTCTGGTCCAACGACTGGACGGGCACGACGGCGCTCGCGCTCGCGGTCGGCCTCGCCGGGCTCATCGGGTTCTACATCCACTTCACGGTCCGGCGCCTCGAGCGCGCCAACGCGGGCCCGCTGTACGAGGACGACCCGGAGGGCGAGATCGCGGACGCGGCCGGCGAGCTGGGCTTCTTCAGCCCGCACAGCTGGTGGCCGCTGTTCGTGGCGCTGTCGGCCACGGCCGTGGCGCTCGGCGTCGTGTTCGGCTGGTGGCTGGTGATCCTCGGCGCCGCCGCCGCGATCCTCACGTCCGTCGGTCTGGTGTTCGAGTACTATCGGGGTCATTTCGCCCACTGATCAGTAAAAGAACCCCATCGGGGGCCGGTGTCCGCTTTTTAGCGGGTACCGGCCCTTTCGAACTTACTGGGCGCAATTCCAGCGACCGGGCTGGAAACGACAGATCGCCCAGTGGAACGACCGGGGGGTCCACATGCGGGTGAGTGGCTCAAGGCCGGGAGACCGGGGGCGGCGCACGGCCGTGCTCGTCGTCGGCGGTGTGCTCGTCGGCGCGGGTGCCGCCGCGTGTTCGGGGGGCGCCGGACCGGACGGCATGGACGAGGTGAAGCTCGCGGTGTCGCCGGACGGCGGCGGGAAGCTGCGGCCGGACAGCCCCATCGCCGTCGAGGCGCGGCAGGGCACGATCGAGAACGTGACGGTGGCGACGAAGGACGGCGCGGTCGAGGGGGACCTGAGCGCCGACAGGACGCGGTGGCGGTCCCGGTGGACGCTGAAGCCGGGCACGGCGTACACGGTCGACGTCACCGCCCTCGGCCGGGACGGCAGGACCCGCACGGTCCGCAGCGGCTTCTCCACGGCCGAGGTGAAGAAGACCAACGACGTCACGATCGAGGCGCCGTTCAACAAGGAGACCGTCGGCGTCGGCATCCCGATCATCATGCACTTCGCCCGTCCGGTGAAGGACCGGGCGGCGGTCGAGCGGGCGCTGGAGGTCACCGCCGACAAGACCGTCGAGGGCGGCTGGAGCTGGTTCGGCAGCCAGGAGGCGGTGTTCCGGACGAAGAGCTACTGGCCGGCCCACACGAAGGTGTCGTTCCGGGCGCACCTGAGCGGCGTACGCACCGGGCAGGGCGTGTACGGCGGGAAGGACTACGGCGTCGACTTCAGGGTCGGCGACTCGCACGTCTCCACCGCCGGCGAGGACAGCCACAAGATGGTCGTGCGGATCAACGGCAGGAAGGCCCGCACGATCCCGACGAGCATGGGGAAGGGCGGGGAGCGCAAGTACACCACCACCAACGGCGTCCACCTCGCGATGGGCAAGGAGGACCCGACCGTCATGACGTCGGAGTGGGACGGCTGCGGCCCGGGCTGCGCCGGGTACTACAGCCTCACCGTCTACAAGTCGGTGCGGATCTCCGACAGCGGCGAGTACGTCCACAGCGCGCCGTGGTCGGTGGGCTCCCAGGGCAGCGAGAACGTCAGCCACGGCTGCATCAACGTCAGCCCGTCCAACGCCAAATGGTTCTACAACCTCGCCCAGCGCGGCGACCCCATCACGGTGACCGGCAGCGACCGGGAACTGGAGGCGGAGAACGGCTGGGGGTACTGGCAGGTGAAGTGGCAGGACTGGGTGAAGGGCAGCGCGCTGAAGCGGTCGGTCACGACGGCCGCCCACGTGGACGCGGCGACCCTGTCGGCGCAGCGGGGCGCCCGGCCCAAGGCGCCCGAGAAGCAGCGGGCCGAGGGCAACTGAGCCGCGGCTAGCGGAGCGGCGGGGGGACCTGGACGCTGTGCAGGCGCGCCCAGTCGCGGGCCATGGCGATCCGGTCGGGGGCCGACGGGTGCGTGAGCCACAGCAGGTACTCCGCGGTGTCGGGGTCCAGGTCGGAGATGTTGCGGACGGACAGCGCGTGCTGCATCGACACGAAGGTCGACGGGTCGCGGGTGAGGTCCAGCGCGTGCGCGTCGGCGCGGGCCTCGATGCGGCGGCTCACGAGGTTCTGGACGGGGGCGGCGAGCGTCGTCCCGGCCGCCACCAGCGCGAGGAGGAGCGCGATGGACCTCGGGTCGGCCGCCGCACCGCCGCGGCGCGCGTCCGGTCCGGTCCCGCCGGCGCCGGGCCCGCCGGGATCGAGCCCGGCGCGCCGCAGCAGGCGCGGGGACGTCATCAGCAGGTACAGCAGGCACATGGCCCCCGCCACGCCGAGCGCGCCGACGAGCGTGCCCCACAGCACGTCGTCGCGCTTGGCGTGGCCGAGCTCGTGCCCGACGATGGACTCGACCTGGGCGGGCGGCGACTTCAGCAGCGTGTCGTAGAGGACGATGCGGCGCGTGGAGCCGAACCCGGACACGTAGGCGTTCAGCGAGGTCGTCCGGCGGGAGGCGTCCGCGACGAGGACGTCCTCGACGGGCACGCCGTCCCGCCGGGCCATCGCCAGCAGGTCGCTGCGCAGCTGCCCGCTCGGCAGCGAATGGAACCGGTTGAACACCGGCTCCACGGCGAGCGGGTAGACGAACGAGGCGAAGACGACGAGGACGAACCCGCCCGCGGCGGCGCCGGTCCACCAGTGGCGCGGGAAGCGGCGGGTGAGGGCGTAGAGGAGCAGCAGGGCGATCGTGTAGATGACCCACGTGACGGCGAGGGACTTCGCCTGGTCGACGAGCCATGCGGGCCAGTTCTGCGTGGACAGCCCGTACCGGCGCAGCACGGACTCGCTCCAGACGCGGAACGGGAGCCCGGCGACGCGCAGGAGCGTGGTCAGAGCCATGGTCGCGACGATGATGCGCAGCGGCCGGCGGCGTGTCCTCGCGGTGGCCCAGCCGATGAAGCGGGCGCCCAGCGGCGTGAGGCCCAGCACCAGGATCAGGGCGAGGCCGACGAGGAGTCCCGTGTAGGCGGGCGGGTTGACGGCCGAGTCGAACGCCCGGGAACGGGCGATCTCGGCGGGGGTGAAGTCCAGCGCGGGATCGGGTTCCACCCGCCCGCCGGGGACGTGCCCGGGCAGCGGGTTCCACGGCGTGGTCTTCGCGAGCACGGTCGCGACCCCGGCGAAGAGCACGGCGGCGGTGACGGCGGCGGCGATCCGGGGCCGGCGCGCGGGGGCGGCGCCGGGCGTTCCGGCGGCGCCGTCCCCGGCGCGGTCCTCGTCGGTCTCCGCCTCGCTCATGCGAGCTCCTCCTTCACGTAGTCGCGCCACAGTTCGGTGAAGCGCTCCCGCGTCAGGCCGAGCACGTCGCGCAGCGCCGCGGCCTCCGGGGCACGCCCGGCGGCCCGGTAGAGCCGCACCAGCGCCGCTTCACCGTACCGGTCGGCGACCATCCGGCAGGCGAGCCAGGCCTCCTGGTAGGCCTGGGAGAGGCGGGGGGAGCCGCCGGCGAACGCGTCGGCGGAGGGCAGCGCGGAGGGCGCGCGCCCGGCGGAGACCTCGCGGCGCAGCTCGCCCGCCGCCGACCGGGTGCTGATCTTGACGCGCCGGTAGCCGACGTAGTCCGCGAAGCCCTCGATCAGCCACAGCGGGGTGCGCCCGTCGCGGGCGCCGCCGGTGGCGACGTGGGTCAGCTCGTGGGCGAGGACCACGTCGCGGCCCAGCTCGTTGAGGCGGCCGAAGGTGCCGGGGGAGACGATGACGCGGTCCTCGCCGCGGCCGCCCCCGGCGGCCGGGGCGACGGCGGCGAGCGCGGCGATCTGGCCGAGGCTCTGCCCGGGGCCGGCGAGCGCGGAGGCGACGGTCGCGTCGGCGGGGACGAGCGCGACGACCCGCCGCGCCCACCCCGTGCCGACCACGGACGTCACGGCCGGGACGGCCGCGTCCAGCCGCCGGGCGATGCCGTCGAGGCCGGCGCCGTCGCCGATGACCAGGCTCGTGCGGCCCCTGACCACCGTCTGGGGGCCGCAGTCCCAGATGTCGGTGTCGTCGGCGAGGCCGCGGGACGTCCCGTCGCCGACGATCGTCCACGCCCCGCCCCGCGGGGCCAGCGTGAGGTAGCGGGTGCGGGCCACGTCGCTCCGGTCGAAGCCGCGCAGCCTGTAGCGCGCCTCGACGCGGACGACGGCGGTCTCGCCGTCCACGGCCTCGGTGCCGACGACGCGCTCCCGCCAGCCTTCCAGGGGAAGCTTCCGGAGGTTCCCGTACATGCGTGACTGGGTGTCCTGGAAGGCGGCGGGGGCGTTGCCCACCGTGGCGAGGAACGCCATGCGGTCGCCTTCGCGGACGGCGTCGGCGCGATTGGCGAGGACGGCGGCGGCCATGGAGGGGCTGAACGTCCCGGCGGACGGGGAGCCGGGCGCGCCGGCGTCCGCCGCCCCGCCGCCGGAGCGCGAGCCGGCCAGGCCGGCCCCTCCGGCGAGGAGGACGGCGAACCCGCCCGCGCCGAGGGCGAGAACCCGGCGCCGCGTCACGGGGGCTTCCTGCCCGGGGCCTTCCTCCATGGGCGCGATCCTATGCAGGGCGCGGGGCGGGGGGTGCCGTCACGACCGGTAGTCCGGGTAGCCGTAGCCGACGACGACGTCTGTGGAACGTTCCTTTATCCGGACGGCGTTGTCGGTGTTGCCCTCGACGGTCTCGATCGTGCCGTCGTCGACCTTCTTGACCACCATGCCGACGTGCTCGATGTCGTCGACGGACTCGCCGCCGTCCCACGCGAAGAAGACGATCGCGCCGGGCTTCGGCTCGGTGCCCCAGCGGCCGTGCTCCTGGAACCAGCGGGCGTGGGCGACCGTCCAGGCGTCGCTGCCGACCTGGTCGCTGAAGCCGATCTGCTCGCCCACCCAGGAGACGAACATGTCGCACCAGTTCGCGTCGCCGTAGCCGCTGAGGGAGCCGCCGTCGCGCGCGAGGGTCTCCTGTGCGCGGGACGTGGCCATGTACCACTCCTGGAACTTGGTCTCGCCGCCGCCGTCCTCCTCGACGCCCACCTGCGAGCGGGCGAGCTCGATGGCCTGCGCGGCGGTGGGGCGCGGCTTCGCGGCGGTCTTCGCGGCGGCCTTTCCGGAGGTCTTCGCCTTCGGCTGCTCGGGCCGGTCCTTCTTCGCCGGGGCCTTCGAACCGGCGGTCCCTGACTCGTGCTCGGACGTGCGCCCGGACGGGCCGCCGTGCGCCGTCAGGCCGGGGGCCAGGTCGGCCGCGGCGGCGGACCTCGCCGGGGTGGAACCGAACGGCAGGACCGACGCCTGCGCGGTGGCGGCGGCGGTGCCGAGCACGGCGGCGCCGACGATCACGCCGCCGGTCGTCCGCCAAGTGAGGGACAGGGGGTTCGGCTTGCGATGCCTGCCGGGGGTCTTCTTGCAGTGCGCGCGTGGCACGGGGGGATCTCCTCGACTTCCATGCCGCCTACCGGGTTAGCTGACGGGTTCGGGCGTGGAAGCCGCCCTACGGCCCGCGAAGGCAGGCCGATTCACCCCGAAAAGGACGCAGTGGGTCCCCGGTTCCACGGCGGCCGCGCATGCGGGGGCACGGCGGTCCGCGGATTCGGCGGTGACGTGCCCGGGGGGCGGGCACGCCGGTTCTGATGGGGAATCTCGGCGGGCGCGT
Organism: Actinomadura sp. NPDC049753; assembly: GCF_040674655.1. Classification (NCBI taxonomy): domain Bacteria; kingdom Bacillati; phylum Actinomycetota; class Actinomycetes; order Streptosporangiales; family Thermomonosporaceae; genus Actinomadura; species Actinomadura sp. NPDC049753. The sequence goes on from NZ_JBFARL010000101.1 coordinate 18,699, forward strand.
GAGCGCCCGCCGAGTGAAAGGGGGGTGGGGGCGCGGCCGCGTGGCGGCCACGCCCCAGGTAACGCTGCGGGATTCACTCCTTCTCTTCCAGACGCCTACCGGGTTAGCTGACGGGTTCGGGCGTGGAAGTGGCCCTACGGCGGCTCTCACCGGACTGCCGGGAGAGACGCGCCGATTCACCCCGGGTGCCGGAATGCCCGTCCGGAGAGGTTCTCCGGACTCCGGCGCAGATGGGTCCCCGGTTCCGCGCTGAGGCGGATTCGGCGCTGCCGCTGCGATCCTGGGGGCGAGATGGGGCCCGGCGCGGGACCTGTCTCCCGCGTGCGAACGAGCGGCGCCTTGTGTTGTGGCGGACGGCGGCCCGTCTCCGGGGACCGTCCGGGGCCTGCCCCGTGTAGGTCACCGCGGCTGCGCGCTCAGCGCCATGCACGCTGCGGCGTGCGCACGGTGGGACGGGGTCGGCCGGGTCTGCGTCGAGACCGTGCGGCGCCTTCGGGCGCCGCGGGACGGCACGTGGGGCGTGCCGCCTTGGGGGAGCGGCGCGTGGCTCGCGCCGCCGTCACGCGGGTGCTGGATGCGCCGCGTGGGGCCGGGGCGCCGGGTGGGCGCCGCGGGTCCACGGCGTCTGGAGGGCGCCGTGAGTGGTGCAAAGGTACCAAAACCCCAAAAGAAGGCAAACCCCCCCAAAATCAACAACGGACCAGGTCAAGCCTGGTCCGTTGTCGATGGAGGCCCGATGCCGCCCGTGGGGCGGGGGTTCTGGGCGGTGCGTCAGGGACGTCCGGCGCCGTAGTAGTTGCTCAGGTAGTAGCCGGAGGTGATGTCGCTGATCTTGACGACGTCGCCGGTGTGCGGGGCGTGGATCATCTTGCCGCCGCCCACGTAGAGGCCGACGTGGCCGAGGTTGCTGAAGAACACCAGGTCGCCCGGCTGCAGGTTGCTCTTGGCCACCCGCTTGGTCGCGGCGTACTGGGAGTTGGTGGTGCGGGTGATGCCGACGCCCGCGGCGGCCCAGGACTTCATGGTCAGGCCGGAGCAGTCGTAGGAGCTCGGGCCCTCGGCGCCGTAGGAGTAGGGCTTGCCGAGCTGGGCGTAGGCGAAGTCGAGCGCCGCGCGGGCCGGGCCGCTGGCCGGGCCGTTGTAGGTGCCGCCGGTGGGGCCGCCGCCGCCCGGGCGGGAGGGCGTGCTGCCGCCGCCGAGCCGACGCACGAGCGCCTTCTGCTTCTGCACCTGCTTGTCGAGGTCCTGCTTCTGCTTCTTCAGCTCGTCCTGCTTCGACTTCACCTCGTCGTAAGCGGCCTTCGCCTGGGACTGCTCGCGGCGGAGCCGCTGGGCGGTCGCGAGGAACTGGGTGAGCTGGGAGCTGCGCTCGTGCGACAGGTGCGAGAAGACGGCGGCCTGGTCGAGGATCGACTGCGGGTCGTTGCTGCCGACGAAGCCGGTGACGTCGGTCGAGTCACCGTTCTTGTAGGCGGTGGCCGCCATCTGCGCGATCTTGGAGCGCTGCTCCTCGAAGCTGGCCTGCTCCTGCTTGCTCGCCTTGGTCGCGGCGTCGAACTTCTTCTTGGCGACCTTGAGCTTCTCGCGGTTCTGGTTGAACTGCTCGACCTTCTGGTCCATCTTCTCGTTGAGCTTGTCGAGCGTCTTCTGGGCCTGCGCCCGGGTCGGCTTGGGCTCGGCGTGCGCCACCACCGGGGAGCAGGTCAGGGAGACCGCCACGGTCAGTCCGGCGACGGCCGCCAGGCGACGGGAGACGCCTGTGCCCGCAGAGCCCGCCCTGCGGCCAGGCCGCTGCGCCGGTGCCCCGATGTGATCATTGGCCACGGTCGGTTTCGCCCCTCTCGTCCACGACGTCAGCGGACGACATTAGCGACGGGCAACAGCCGTCACAACCGATTCATCACTCTTTGATTGACATCTCTCGATATCATCCACTTTTAGTGACGTCATGATCACATACCGCGAGGACTGCCTTATCGGAGCCTTATGGGCGTCTTAGGAGCGGCCCAGCCTGCGCAGTAGCAGGGAGGACGGGCAGGGGCGCGCATTGGCGCGCCGCGCGGCGTCGGCGACCTCCCGGTCGGACGACACCACGACCACCGAGCGGCCCGGCGGCTCGGCCCGCACGAGCTCGCCGATCAGCTCGTCCGCCGTCTGGCCCGGGTGGCTGAACCGCACCCGCACCCCGCGCGGCGCCGCGATGGCGACCGGCGCGTCCAGCTCCGCCCCGTCGAACACGCACGTCACCTCGGCGCGCGTCTGCGCGGCGAGCCCGCCGAGCCCCGACAGCAGCCGGCTGCGCTGGTCGGCCAGCGGCAGTTCCCCGTACCCGGTCTTGGTGACGTTGTAGCCGTCCACCACCAGGTGCACCTGCGGAAGCGTCAGCAGCCGGTCCAGTAGCTGCGGGTCGCTGTCGGACAGGGCCCGGCCGGGCAGCGAGCGGTGCGCCAGCCGGTCCGGCTCCAACCCGCCGACCGCGTCGGCGGGACGGCCGATGGTGGAGGGCAGGGCCAGCTCCCGGCGGACGCCCTGCGCCGCGTCCACCAGCGCGTCCAGCAGCATCCGCAGGCGCACGTCGTCGACGTTGCGCCCCTCCCGCGCGGCCCGCTTGGCGGTCTCCGCCGCCTCCTCCGCCCGCGCGGCCCGGGCGCGCAGCCTGCGCAGCTCCTTCTCCGACGCGGCGGTCGACTCGCGCGCGGCGGCGAGCTCGCGGTCGGCCTCCTCCGCGACCGCGTGGGCGCGCTCCTCCGCGGCCCGGAACCGGGTGCGCGCGTCGTGCAGCTTGCGGCGCAGCTCCGCGACCTCGGCCTTGGTCTCGCGCAGCTCGGCGCGCAGCTTGGCCAGCTCGGCGCCGCGGGCGTCGCGGGTCGCGGCGAGCTCGGCCTTCAGCGCGGCGACGCGGCGCTCGGCCTCCTGCTCCTCGGACGCGCTCGCCGAACGCGCCAGCTCCTCGCGCGCGGACTCCACCAGCCCGGTCCAGCCCGCCGGGCGCAGCAGGTAGGCCAGCACCGCGACGCGCACCGGGTCGGCCGCGGGCGGGACGTTCCCGCCCTCGACCGCCTCCACCAGGTCGGCCTGCGCCTCCCGGAGCGGAGCGGCGACCCGGCTCCGGAACTCCCCGTCCTTCTCCAGCACCGCCGCGATGTGCTGGCCCGCGAGCCTGGCGCGCTTGCGGCGCTCGAACCGCGCGAACCGGCGCAGCGGCACGGGGATCTCGTCGGAGGGCAGGGACCCGATCAGGTCGGCGGCGGCCTCCACCACGCCCTGCCGCACCGCCTCGGGCAGCGGGCGGGCCGCCTTCTCCGCGGGCTCCCCGTCGCCGGGGGTCGCTTCGGGACCGCTGTCGATGATCCCGCTCCTTCCGGGCTGCGCCGCCGGTGGGCTGTGTGTTCCCGAGCGCGGTACGCCCTAACCGGGGCGAACGTGCGATCGGACGGATCGCGCCCGGCCCTCGGCGGGATGCCTCCCGCCCGTCCTCACGGCCCCCGCCCGGCGGGACGTCCCGGCGCCCCCCAACCCTAGCGGCACGAAGTTCTGTCGGTGGGGTCCTCTACGGTCGCGCTCATGACGGCTGCGCACGGTGTCCAAGGGCGCGGAGCCCAGGGGCACGGGGCCCCGGGGCACGGCGTCCAGGGGCACGGCGTCCAGGGCACCCTGGACGACCTCGGCACCCCCCTCCGCGACGTCACCTTCGTGGTGGTCGACCTGGAGACCACCGGCGGCTCGGCGGCCGACTCGGCCATCACCGAGATCGGCGCGGTGAAGGTGCGCGGCGGACAGGAGCTCGGCGAGCTCGGCACGCTCGTCGACCCGGGCGGCCCCGTCCCGCCGTTCATCACCGCGCTCACCGGCATCACCACGGCCATGGTGACGGCCGCGCCGCGGATCGAGTCGGTGCTGCCGGCGTTCCTGGAGTTCGCGCGCGGCTGCGTCCTCGTCGCGCACAACGCCTCGTTCGACATCGGCTTCCTCAAGGCCGCGTGCGCCGCGAACGGCTACGCCTGGCCCGCGTTCGCCGTCGTCGACACCGTCGACCTGGCGCGGCGCGTGCTGTCCCGCGACGAGGTGCCCAACTGCAAGCTCGGCACGCTGGCCCGCTTCTTCCGGACGTCCAACGAGCCGACGCACCGGGCCCTCGCCGACGCCCGCGCCACCGTGGAGGTGCTGCACGGCCTCATCGAGCGGCTCGGCTCGTTCGGCGTCACCTCGCTGGAGGAGATGCGCGGCTTCGCCAAGGCCCCCACCCCCGAGCAGCGCCGCAAGCGGCACCTCGCCGACGACGTCCCCTCCACCCCCGGCGTCTACCTGTTCGAGGACCACGCCGGCGAGGTGCTCTACGTGGGCAAGAGCGGCGACCTGCGCTCGCGCGTGCGCAGCTACTTCACCGGCTCGGAGACACGCCGGCGCGTCCGGGAGATGGTCGGCCTCGCCGAGAACGTCCGCACCATCGTGTGCGCCACGGGGCTGGAGGCCGAGGTCCGCGAGCTGCGGCTGATCGCCGAGCACAAGCCGCGCTACAACCGCCGCTCGAAGTTCCCCGAGCGGGCGATCTGGCTGAAGCTGACCGTGGAGCCGTTCCCGCGGCTGTCCATCGTGCGGGAGTGCCGGGCCGACGGCGCCCGCTACCTCGGGCCGATCTCCTCGCGGCGGCAGGCCGAGGAGGCCCGCGCCGCGCTGCACGAGGCCGTTCCGCTGCGGCAGTGCACCCAGCGGCTGACCCTGCGGCTGGTGGAGAGCGGCAAGGCGCGTTCGTGCGCCCTCGCCGAACTGGGCCGCTGCGGCTCGCCCTGCGACGGGCGCGAGTCCGCCGACGCCTACGCCGTCCACACCGGGACGGCCCGCTCCATCATGGAGGGCGACGTGCGGCCCGTCGTGGCCGCCGCGCAGGTCCGCATCGACCGGCTGGCCTCCGAGCTGCGCTACGAGGAGGCCGCCGCCCAGCGCGACCGGCTCGCGGCGTTCGTCCGGGCCGCCGCGCGCGGGCAGCGTCTGGCGGCGCTGGCCCGGCTGCCGCAGCTGGTGGCCGCCCGACCCGCCTTCGACGGCGGATGGGAGCTGTCGGTCGTGCGCTACGGCCGGCTCGCCGCCGCCGGGACCGTCCCGCCGAACGCCCGGCCCCGGCCCTACGTCGACGCGCTCATCGCGACGGCCGAGACGGTGTTCCCGCCCTCCGGAGAGGCGCCCGGCGGCGTCGCGCTCGGCGCGCCCGCCTCGCAGGGCGCGACCGCCGAGGAGATGGAGTGCGTCCTGCGCTGGCTCGACCTGCCCGGCGTCCGCCTGGTCGAGGTCGACGGCCCGTGGACGTGCCCGCTGCACGGCGCCGAGGGGCTGCGCGAGTGGATCGACAAGGCCTACGACCGGAGCTACGAGCGGCCCGACGGTGCCCGTCGCGGGCCCGGCCGCCCACTAAGGTGACGGTGTACACCCGGCAACCGGAGGACGACCCCGCATGGCACTGCCTCTCTACGACAGTCAGCCTGCGCGGCGCGTCCCCTGGGTGACGTACCTGCTGATCGCCGTCAACGTGGTGGTCTTCCTCATCACCCCGATGTCGAACTTCGCCGCCTGGTACGGCAAGGGCTCGGTCCGCGAGTGCAGGGCGACGCACTTCACGTACGAGTACGGAGCCGTGCCCAAGGAGCTGACCACCGGCGACCAGCAGCCGCTGCCGACCGAGGTGGTGCACGACTGCGGGCCGTCGGGCTTCCGCAAGGCGCCCTGGACGGCGGCGTTCACCTCGATGTTCCTGCACTCCAGCGCCATGCACCTGCTCGGCAACCTGGTCTTCCTGTTCGTCGTCGGCATGGGGGTGGAGGACCGGCTCGGCCGATGGCGCTACCTGCTCGCCTACCTGGTGTTCGGGCTCGTCGCCGTCTACGGGTTCGCGTGGACCTCGCCCGACTCCACCGTCCCGCTCATCGGCGCGTCCGGCGCGATCGCCGGGGTGATGGGCGCCTACGTGATCCTCAATCCGCGGGGCCGCGTCGTCAGCTGGGTGCCGCCGGTCATCTTCATCCGCCTGCCGGTGTGGGTGGTGCTCGGTTACTGGTTCGTCCTGCAGTGGCTGTCCCTGGGCGACGAGAAGAGCAACGTCGCCTACACCGCGCACATCTACGGCTTCGTGGCGGGCGTGGTGTTCGCGCTCCTGGCCCGCCGTGCCGGCCCGGCCCACCGCCTGGCCGCGCTGAGCGGCGGCTGACCCCCCGCGACCGTCCCGCTCCCGGGGGCGTCCCCCCGCACTCGCGGCGCCGGGCCCCGATAGGGTCGGAGGGTCCGTTTCTGTGGGGAGGGGTGCAGTGGTCACTGCGATCGTGTTCGTCAAGGCCGACGTCGCGCGCATCCACGAGGTGGCCGAGACGATCGCGGCGCTGGACGGCGTCAGCGAGGTGTACTCCATCACCGGCGACCACGACCTCATGGTGATGGTCCGGGTGCGCCGCCACGAGGAGCTCAACGACGTGATCCCGGGCCGCATCAACAAGGTCCCCGGCATCGTCGGCACCGAGACGCACATCGCGTTCCGCACCTACTCCCAGCACGACCTGGAGCAGGCCTTCTCCCTCGGCCTCCCCGACGCCGACTGAGCCCGGGGACCGCGCCCGCGCGCGGCTAGCCGCCGACGACGAGGGCGACGCGGTCGATGCCGCCGCCGCAGGGGCGGGCGGCGTAGCCGGGCAGCTCGCGGTACACGGCGCCCGGGGGCCAGCTGGCGGTGTTGGAGGCCATCACGCGGCCCGGGGCGTTGACGACGAACGCGGGCGCGGGGATCTCCCGCAGCGCCGGCACGATCTCGTTCTCGAACGTCCGGGCGAACACGTCGGCGGCCGCGACGCCCGCGAACGCCCCGTCCACGCGCACCGGCGCCGACAGGGTCAGGACGTACTCGTCGCTGCACAGGTAGTCGACGTAGGGACCGCAGACGGTCTTCTCCGCACCGCTCTGCGGCCCCGTGAACCACTCCCAGCCGGTGTAGTCGTACAGGACGCTGCTCTCGGGGTTGAGGTCGCGCAGCAGCTGGGACGGCCGCCCGGCCGGGCCGGTCTGCCACCACTCCAGGTACCAGGCGGCGTCGGCGAGCAGGCCCGGCGCGGCGATGAACCCCAGGCCGCAGACGAGCGGGCCGAGATGGGAGAACAGCAGCGGGCGCAGCGCGGCGAGGTCGTCGCGGGCAGGGGCGCGCCCGGCGTGGTGGACGTCCTCCAGGCGCCGCGCCGCCGCGTCGCGCACCTGGGCCACGGTGGTGAACACGCCGTCCAGGGTCGCGCGGACGTGTGCCGCCGCCGCGCCGACGGCCGGTGGCTCGGCGGGCATGGGTCCCCCTCGGGGTCTCAGAGTGCGAGCCGTCGTTCAATCAGACGTTCTACCGCATTCGAGACGTGACTTTCAGCTACATCGCGAGCCCCGGCGCCGTCGGCGGCCTCGATCGCCCGGACGAGCCGGGCATGCTCGGCGGCGACGCGCTCGCGCCGTTCGGGAAGTTCGTGCACGGCCCAGACCAGCGGCCCGATCTCGGCCTGGAGCCGGATCTCCTCCCGGGTGAGCCGGCCGGACTGGGAGGCGGCGGCGACCTCCAGGTGGAACCGGCCGTCCAGCCGGCACGTCCCGGTCCCGGGCTCCGCCCCGGCCAGCTCCTCCAGCGACCGCCGCAGACGCCGGACGTCGCCGGGCAGCGACCGCCCGGCGGCGAGCCGGGCGGCGGCCCCGGCGATGGCGGCGTAGTGGTCGCCGAGATCGCGGAGCTCTTCCGCGCTGAGCGAACGCAGCCGCTCGTCGAGGTCGAACGCCCTGGCAGGAGCCCTGACGAAGCTGCCGCCGCCGCGGCCCCGGCGGGTCTCGATGAGCCCCTGCTGACGCAAGGCCATCAGTGCTTCGCGTAGGGTGACCGTCGAAACACCGAGATATGCCGACAGGTCGGTCTCACTGGGCAGCTGCTCGCCGTCCGCGAGGAGGCCGAGCGCGATCGCGTCGCTCAGGCGCCGCACGACCGCGTGCACCCGCGCGGTGTTGTCGACGGGAGCGAACACGACGAGGTGCGCGCTGTCCATGGGCCCCCTCCCGGTGTCGACACAGTGATACCGGAACATCACTTGAACTTAAACCTCTGACTCCATATGTTTTCGGTCATGCCGGTTTCAGCGGTGAGGATCCGCGATCTGCGCAAGGCCTTCGGCGCCGTCGAGGCGGTGGCGGGCGTCGACCTCGACATCAGGGACGGCGAGTTCTTCTCGATGCTCGGCCCGTCCGGGTCGGGGAAGACGACCGTGCTGCGGCTCATCGCGGGCTTCGAGCGACCGACCGCTGGAACGATCGAACTCGGCGGCAGGGACGTGACGGGGCTCGCGCCGTTCGACCGTGACGTCAACACCGTCTTCCAGGACTACGCGCTCTTCCCGCACCTCGACGTGCTCCGCAACGTCGAGTACGGCCTGAAGGTGCGGCGCGTGCCGAAGGCCGAGCGCCGGGAGCGGGCGCTGGAGGCGCTGCGCAGCGTCCGGCTCGACGGGATGCGGGCGCGCCGCCCCGCCGAGCTGTCGGGCGGCCAGCGCCAGCGGGTCGCGCTCGCCCGGGCGCTGGTGAACGAGCCGAAGGTGCTGCTGCTCGACGAGCCGCTCGGCGCGCTCGACCTGAAGCTGCGCGAGGAGATGCAGGTCGAGCTGAAGAGCATCCAGCGCAGGGCCGGCATCACCTTCGTGTTCGTCACCCACGACCAGGAGGAGGCGCTGACCCTCAGCGACCGGATCGCGGTCCTCGACGGCGGCCGGGTCCAGCAGGTCGGCACGCCGGCCGAGGTGTACGAGCGGCCCGCCACCGAGTTCGTGGCCGGCTTCGTCGGGACGACCAACCGCATCGGCGAGGTCTGCGTGCGGCCGGAGAAGATCGCCGTCCACATGGACGGCGAAGACGCGCGGGACGACGGGCCGGATGCGGGGGACCGGCAGGCGCTCGGCACGATCGCCGAGGTCGTCTACGCGGGCGCGGTCACCCGCTTCGTCATCGACCTGGAGTCGGGGAGCCGGATCGTCGCCCTGCAGCAGAACCTGCGGACCTCCTCCATGGACGTGATGGGCCGGCGCGGCGCACGCGTCCGGATCAGCTGGCACGAGGCGCACGAGTTCCACCTGGCGGGCGCCGGCTCCACGCCGGCGCCCACCCCCTGAGCCACCCCAACAAACCCCCGAAAAAACCCCCACAATCAGGAGTTCCCCAGGTGGTCCACGCGCATGGCGGCCGCCGCCGCGGCGACGCTGGCGATCGGACTGGCGGCCGCCGCCTGCGGCGGCGACTCGGGCGACAAGGCGACCGGAGCCGGGCAGGGCGCCTTCCCGGTCCCCAAGGTGCCGATGCAGCAGTCGCTCGGCCAGGGCGAGGGCCAGGTCAACCTGGTCGCCTGGGCCGGGTACGCCGAGGACGGCTCCAACGACCCCAAGGTCGACTGGGTCACCCCGTTCGAGAAGCAGACCGGCTGCAAGGTCAACACCAAGGTCGCCGGCACCTCCGACGAGATGGTGACCCTGATGAAGACCGGCGAGTACGACGCGGTCTCCGCCTCCGGCGACGCCTCGCTGCGGCTGATCGCCTCCGGGACGGTCGCGCCGGTCAACACCGGGCTCGTCCCGAACTACGCCGACGTGTTCGCCGGGCTGAAGATGAAGCCGTGGAACTCGGTGAACAACGTCGCCTACGGCATCCCGCACGGCCGCGGCGCCAACCTGCTCATGTGGCGCACCGACAAGGTCAAGACGGCCCCCGACTCGTGGGGCGCGGTGTTCGACGCCAACTCCCCGTACAAGGGGAAGATCACCGCCTACGACTCGCCGATCTACATCGCCGACGCCGCGCTCTACCTCAAGACGGCCAAGCCCGAACTCGGCATCAAGGACCCGTACGCGCTCGACCAGAAGCAGTTCGACGCGGCCGTCGCGCTGCTGAAGACCCAGCGCGGGCTCATCGGGGAGTACTGGTCCGACTACACCAAGGAGGTCCAGGCGTTCAAGAGCGGCGACTCCGTCCTCGGGACGACCTGGCAGGTCATCGCCAACCTCGCGGAGGGCGAGAAGGCCCCGGTCAAGGTGACCCTGCCCAAGGAGGGCTCCACCGGCTGGTCGGACACCTGGATGGTCGGCGCGAAGGCCAAGCACCCCAACTGCGCCTACAAGTGGATGGACTGGATCGTCTCCCCCAAGACGAACGCGCAGGTCGCCGAGTGGTTCGGTGAGGCCCCGGCGAACGCGAAGGCGTGCCAGGAGACCGCGGACAAGAAGTTTTGCGACACCTTCCACGCCACCGACGAGAACTACTTCTCCCAGGTGCACTTCTGGACGACGCCGATCGCGCAGTGCCTCGACGGGCGCAAGAACGTCAAGTGCGTCGACTACTCCAAGTGGACCCAGGCGTGGACCGCGATCAAGGGATGACCGGCTCCGCCCTCACCGGCGGGAAGGACGGCCGCCCGGCGCCGGTATGTCGCTCCAGCCTCTCGTCGATCAGATCGTCCGGGCCGCGGTGGTCGAGGACCGCTCCTTCGGCGACCTCCTCCCGC
>NZ_JBFARL010000102.1:0-29186 GCF_040674655.1 Actinomadura sp. NPDC049753
CGCCGGCGCCGGGGCGCGGGGGCCCGCCCGCGCCCCCCCCCCGGCCGCGGCGGCGGGGGGCGGGCGCCCCGCCCCCCCCGCCCCCGCGGCCCCGAGGTCACTTCAGGCGGGCCTCGTCGCCTCGATGATCCGCGGGCGCATCTCGGCGGCGCGGATGACGGCGTCGACCGAGCCGACCTCCACCGCGCGCCGGATGTCGTGCACGCGGTCGAACTCGGCGGCCACCTCGCCGAGCTTCTCGGTGCGCACCGTCGCGCGCAGCTCGTCCAGCTCCGCCGTCAGCGCGGCGCGGCCGGGCCCCGAGGACGCCGCGACACGGCCCTCCAGGTCCCGTACCCGCGGGTCGGCGGCGGTCCGGGCGTTGACGTCGGCGGCGAACACCACCGCGGCGGCCGGGGCGCCGCCGAGCACCGACGCGAACGAGCCCTCCACCGCGAGCACGGTCATGTTCGGGTTCAGCGCCTTGGAGAACACCACGAACGCGCCGCCGTGGTACCGGGAGATCACGCAGAACACGATCGGGCCGCGGAAGTTGACGATCGCGCGGCCGATCTCGGCCCCGTACTCCAGCTGGAGCTGCCGCATCGACTCCGGCGAGCCGTCGAAGCCCGACAGGTTCGCCAGCACCACCAGCGGCCGGTTGCCGCTGGCCGCGTTGATCGCCCGCGCGGCCTTCTTGGACGACTTCGGGAACAGCGTGCCGGCGGTGTAGGCGTCCGGGCCGTCGGTGGGCGGGAAGCCGCGCCGCGGCACCGACTGCGACTCGATGCCGAGCAGGCACACCGGCATGCCGCCGAGGTGCACGTCCTGCACCACCGCGGTCTCGGCGTCGGCCATGCCCGCCCAGCGCTCCAGCACCGGGTGGTCCTGGTCGGACAGCGCCCGCATCACGGTCCGGATGTCGAACGGCTTCTTGCGGTCCGGGTTCGCCTCGGCGGAGAAGATCTCGCCGACCGTGGTGAACTCGCTGCCCTCCAGAACGTGCGGGAAGGCGGAGACGTCCCGGTCGACGGGGTCGGTCGTGCCGGCGTTGCGCGGCCCCGGCTCACCGGGCGCGACGTAGGTGTGGTCGTAGTGCGACATCAGGACGTCCCGCGCGGCGACGAGGTTCGGCGCCCAGTACTGCGCCTGCCCGTTCGGGCCCATCACCCGGTCGTAGCCGCCGATGCCGAAGTTGTCCTCGGCCGATACGCCGCCGGAGAAGTCGAGCGCCTGCTTGCCGGTGAGCACCATCGCCGAGTCCGGCGTCATGATCAGGACGCCCTTGGTGTGCATGAGCATCGTCGCCTCGGCGTTCCAGTACGGCTGGGCGCCGACGTTGATGCCCGCGACGACGACGTTGATCTCGCCGCCGTCCTGGGTGAACTCGACGATCCGCTTGAGCGCCGCGGCCACCCAGTCCATGTTCTCCGTGCCCGACTCCATGGAGATCCGGGCGCCCGAGGACAGCGCGTACCACTCCAGCGGCACCCGCATCCGCTCGGCCAGGTCCAGCGCGGCGATCACGCGGCGGCACTCGGCCTCCGACAGCGCCCCGAGCGACTTGGTCGGGTCGCCGAGCAGCACGACCCGGGTGACGCCCTGCGGGTGCCGCCGGGTCCGCTTGGTGACGACGCCCGCGACGATCGCCGCGGTGTTGCGCCCCTTCGGCCGGTCCACCGGGACCAGGACGTTCGCGTCGTCGAGGTCGTGCTCGACGAAGTCGCCGAGCAGGCCGGTCAGCTCGTACGGGTACACGGTGCCCCGGCTGCTCGCCCGCAGCACCTTCTGCCGGTAGCCGTCGAGCGGCTCGACCGGCGCGTCCGACGGTGCGCCGACGGTCAGCCGGGTGCCGCCCGCGGCGTCGAAGGAGACCCGGACGGCGATCTTGACGGGCTCGCCCGTCCGCGGGTCGCGCTGCCGCGCGATGAGCAGGACCTCCTCCAGCCCGGCCCCGGCCGCCGTCGGCAGCATGCGGCCGGCCAGCCGCTGCAGCTCGGCGCGGGTGAGGTCGCTCGTCGGCCAGACGTAGATCACGATGCGGTTGGTGGGGAACCGCTTCTTGGACGGCCGCCGCGCCTGCGCCCTGCGGATCGAGTCCAGGCAGGTGGCGAGGGTGTACTCGGCCGTCGGCAGGGAGCGCAGCTTCCCGTCGCCGTCGCGCAGCGCGGTCAGGTCGCGCACCTGCGCGAACGCGACGAGCCGGTCGTCGGACGGGTTGTCGCGCGCCACGCACTGGAAGAGGTAGACCTCCTCGTCCGAGGACGGCAGCCGGGTGAGGTCGAACTTGTGCAGCCGCTCCATCTGCATCCGCTGCGCGATGAACGGGTGCAGGCCGCGGATCAGCCGCTCCTCGGCCATGCCCCCTGTGGGGGGACGACCCCCCACACTCCCCGGATCGCTCCGCTCATCCGTCCCGCCTGTGGGGGGACGACCCCCCACACCCCCCGGATCGCTCCGCTCCTCCGTCCCGCCGCCCTCCGCCGGGCGGAACGTGAAGTGGTGGTGCATCACCGCGCCCCTGCTGCCCGCGACCGTCGCGGTGATCCTGCGGATCCGCGGCGGCAGCGGGTGCGCGTTGACGACGTCCTGCAGCGCGGCGGCCATCGCGTCGAAGTCCTCGGGCTGCCGCTCCCAGGACAGGTAGATGTCGGCGTCGACGTCCTCGCCGCCGTCCGCCAGCTCCGCGAGCCCGCGCAGCGCGGCGCCGAGCGCGTCGAAGCGCACCGCCGAGGAGACCAGGCGCGAGCCCGCGTGCTCGGCGACCACGAACGAGCAGCCGCCGGCCTCCCGGGTGTGCAGGCCGCTGAGGCCCTTGTTCCCGTAGTACCGCCGGGTGAGCACCTCCAGCATCACCGCGTTGTCGCCGTTGCCGCGCACGAGCCGCTGGCCGAGCAGCCGCACCAGCGGCTCCGTGCTGCGCACCATCTCGGCGATGAGCTCGTCGCGCTCCGGCGCGTCCGGGTGCGCGTCCAGGTGCCGCAGGTTGCGGCGGACGCGGGCGTAGACGGCGGCGCGGTTGCGGCGCAGCAGCGGCTGGGCGAACCAGGCGAACACCACGCCGCACGCGAGGTCGTAGACGACGGGGAACCGGACCTGCGTCGCGGCCACCAGCCGCTCCAGCGCCAGGCCGGCCGCCTCGCGCAGCGCCTCGTCCGGCGGGGGCTCGCCCAGCCACTCGCGCAGCAGCGTCGCGACGACCCCGGCGTCGGCGGACGCCCGCTGCTGCGCCAGGAAGATCCGGAACACCGCCGCCTCGAGCTCGGGGGTGCGCTCCAGTTCGGTGACGCCGTAGTGGCCGAGCGCCTTGGCGAGCTTGGCCTGGAACGCCTGGGGCAGCCCGGCCCGCTCGACGTCCAGGCTCTGCAGGTAGGTGTGGAAGTACTCGCGGGCGCTGTGCACGTGGCCGCCGTCGGTGCCGTCGCCGCCCGCCGGGCGGTTGCGGCTCAGCTCGGCGAGGTCGGCGAACACGTCGATGAGCCCGAGTTCCTCGGCCACCGGCCGGTGCCCGTCGGCGGCGGCGGCGCGGCGCGCGGCGAGGTAGCCGTCCAGGGCCCGGCGCTCGTCGTGCGGGTCGACGTCGAAGCCGAGCAGCAGGCTGCGCAGGTCCTCCTGGCCGCGGGCGGCGCGCTCGCGCGCCGGGACGGCCCCGGGAGCGGCCGGCAGGTCCAGCTCGACGGCGCCGGTCGCCGCGACGTCCGCGGCCTCGGCCTCGTCGGCGAGCGGCTCCAGCCGCAGCAGCGGCGCGCCCGTCTCCACCTGGCTGCCGACGGAGACGACGCACTCCTTCAGCCGCGCCTTGAACGGCGCCCGCAGCACCGTCTCCATCTTCATGCTCTCCAGGACCAGCACCGGCGCGCCCGCCTCGACCTCCGCGCCGACCTCCAGGGGCGTGGCGACGACCAGCGCGGGCGCGGGCGAGCGGACGACGCCGCCCTCGTCGCGGCTGACCCGGTGCGCCACACCGTCCACCTCGACGAAGTGGACCGGGCCGTGGGTGCCGGTGAGCAGGCGGTACCGGGAGCCGTTGACGGTGATCTGGCCGAGGTGCCGGTCGAAGCGTTCGAGCTCGACGTCGGCGGTGCGGACCTCGCCGCCCGCCTCGACGGCGACGCGGAACCGGTCCGCGCCGACCCGGGCCACCCGCACCCGGTAGCCGGCGCCGCGCAGCTTGAGGTCCAGCGGCCGGCCGCTCTCGTGCCGCGCCTGCGGGCGCCCGCCGGACGCCGTCGACAGCAGCCGCCGCCTCTCGGCGCCCTCCGCCTCCTCGTAGGCCTCGATGGCGGCGGCGGCGAGCGCGACGGCGGAGTGCCGGTGGGTGACGAGGCCGCCCTCGGCGCGGACGCGGTCGATCCAGCCGGTGTCGGCGCTCGCGTCGATCACTTCGGGCCGGTCGAGCAGGTCGAGCACGAAGCTCTTGTTCGTCGCGCCGCCCTCGATGATCACCGTGGTCTGGGTCATCGCGCGGCGCAGCCGGCCGAGCGCCTCGTCGCGGTCGCGGCCGTAGGCGATGATCTTGGCGATCATCGAGTCGAAGTCGGCGGGGATCGTGTCGCCCTCGCTGACGCCGGTGTCCACCCGGATGCCCGGCCCGGCGGGCAGGTCCAGCCGGGCGATGCGGCCCGGCGAGGGGGCGAAGTCGCGGTCGGGGTCCTCGGCGTTCAGCCGCGCCTCGACCGCGTGCCCGCGCTCCACCGGCGGCTCGCCTTCGAGCCGTCCGCCGGAGGCCACGTGCAGCTGCGCCTTGACCAGGTCGAACCCGGTGGTGGACTCGGTGATCGGGTGCTCGACCTGGAGGCGGGTGTTGACCTCCAGGAACGCGAACATGCGGTCGCCGGGGTGGTAGAGGAACTCGACGGTCGCCGCGCCGCGGTACCCGACCGCGACGGCGAGCCGCTCGGCCGAGGCCTTCAGCTCGGCGGTCTGCTCGGCGCCGAGCACCGGCGACGCCGACTCCTCGATGATCTTCTGGTTGCGGCGCTGCACCGAGCAGTCGCGCACGCCGAGCGCCCACGCGCTCTCGCCGTCGGCGATCACCTGGACCTCGACGTGCCGGGCGCCGGTGACCAGGCGCTCCAGGAACACGACGCCGCTGCCGAAGGCCCGCGCCGCCTCCTGGCTGGTGCGCTCGTAGGCGTCCGCCAGCTCGGCCTCGCTGGTGATCACTCGGATGCCGCGCCCGCCGCCGCCCGCGGTCGCCTTCAGCATCAGCGGGTAGCCGATGCGCTCCGCCGCCGCGATCGCCTCGTCCAGGGTCTCGACCGCGCCGCGGCTCCACGGCGCGACCGGCACGCCGACCTCCTCGGCGATCAGCTTCGCGCCGATCTTGTCGCCGAGCCGGCGCATGGCCTCCGCGCTCGGCCCGACGAAGGCCACCCCGATCCGGTCGCACAGCTCCGCGAACGCCGGGTCCTCCGCGACGAAGCCCCAGCCGACCCACGCCGCGTCGGCGCCGGTCTCCACCAGCGCGCGCTCCAGGACCTCCAGGTCCAGGTACGGCCGGGCGGACGCGGGGCCGAGGTCGTAGGCCAGGTCGGCCTCGCGGACGAAGGTGGCCGTCCGGTCGACATCGGTGTACAGGGCGACGGTCTCGATCCGCGTCCCGCTCTCCGCGGCGATGTCCCGTACGGCGTGGATGAGCCGCATCGCGGCCTCACCCCGGTTCACGATGGCGACACGACTGAACACCCGACCGAGCCCTCCTGTTAGACGATGCGCGGTGCCTGGCGGCGCGCGCTGTCTGACGGTGCGCGCTGCCTGACGACGTGCGGCGCCGGACACGGCGCACCCGGACACACTCACCTTTCCGCCCAGAGGGCGAAGGCGCCATGCCGCCGACAACGCACGCTGCGCCGCTGTAGTTGTAGGAAACCTGCAAAACCGGTCGCCCACGCCGCACACGCGAAAGGATCAGGATACGGAAACCGGCTCCGGTTCCCCGCGGGGCTCGGCGCGGACCGGACGGCTGCCGAAGCCGGACAGGATCGCCTCCAGCAGCGGCAGCGCGCGGCCCGCCCTCTTCGCGCGGATGACCACGTCCCAGGCGGGCTCGAACTTCTTCCATCCGCCGGCGTAGGCGACGTGCCGGGTCCTGCCGCGCAGCGTCGGCTTGGTGGCGGCGCCGCGCAGGATCGAACCCCAGCGGTAGAAGTCGCGGTAGGCGCGCCAGTAGCCGTCCTCAAGCTGCTGCGCGGTCATCTTGGCGGGCTTGAAGACGACCGTGCGGGTGTCGTACCGGTCCCAGTCGGAGTGCAGGAGGCGGTCGGCCTTGGCCATGCGGTCGTAGAGGCGGGTGCCCGGATAGGGGGTCAGGATGTGGAAGGTGGCCGTCTCGATCCCCTGGCCGATCGCCCACTCGACGGTGCGGTCGAACACCGACGGGTCGTCCTCGTCCATCCCGAACACGAAACTGCCGTTGACCATCACGCCGTTGTCGCGCAGCCGGCGGACCACCGCGCCGTAGTCGCGGTCGATGTTCTGCCACTTGCGCTGCTCGGTGAGGTTCCCGGCGTTGACGGTCTCGAAGCCGACGAACAGGCTCCGCAGCCCCGACTCGACGGCCTTCTCCAGGAGCCCGGGGTTGAGCACCGCCTTCACCGTCCCGGCCGCCTGCCAGAGCCGTCCCATGCCGCGCATCCCGTCGAACAGCGCGGACGCGAACCGGGCGTTGCCGAACAGGTGGTCGTCCAGGAAGTACAGGTGCCGCCCCGGCAGCCGGTCGATCTCGGCGAGCGCCGCGTCGACCGTCTGGGTGTAGAACGACTTGCCGCCCTCGAAGAACGCCTCCTTGTAGCAGAAGTCGCACACGTGGGGGCAGCCGCGCGACACCACGATCGAGTTCGGGACGAGGTAGCGCTCGCGGGCGATGAGGTCGCGGCGGATGGGCGGCAGCGCCGCGAGCGTCCGCTCGGAGGAGTCGTAGCGTGCCGCCGGCCGGCCGGCGCGAAGGTCGGCGAGGAAGCGGGGCCAGGTGTCCTCGCCGGGCCCGCAGAAGATCGTGTCGGCGTGCCGGGCCGCCTCGTCCGGGAGGGAGGTGACGTGCAGCCCGCCCAGGCAGACGTGGACGCCCCGGGCGCGGTAGAGGTCGGCGAGCTCGTAGGCCCGCCGCGCGGAGGTGATGTAGACCTGGATCACCACGAGGTCGGGCTCGTCGGAGGTGTCGACCTTCTGCACGTGCTCGTCGGTCACCGTCACCTCGTCGTCCGGGGCGAGGTACCCGGCGAGCGTGGCCAGCCCGAGCGGCGGGAACAGCGAGTACTTGATCGGACGGAAGAAGGGCGAGGTCGCCTCGGTCAGGGCCGGGAGGATCATCTTCACGCGCATGCCTCATTGGACGCCGCGCCGCCGCGCCGGTGGCGTCCGCCGTGTGCGGATCGTGTGGAGATCCCGTGTGGACCGGCCGCGCCGCAGGTCAGCTCGCGGGCCGGAGTTCGGGGAGGGGACGGAGTCCGGGTGCCAGGGCCAGGGTGACGGCCACGGAGGCGGCGGCCATGATCGCTATGGCGGTTGCGGGCGAGGTCGCCTGGGCCGCCCCGCCCGCCACGGCCGCGCCTACGCCCTGCATCGTGACCATGCCGGACCCCTGCAGGCCGAGAGCGTGCCCGTGCAGGTGGTCCGGGGTCAGCGCCATGAGGCGGTCCTGCAGGAGCAGGGTCGCCGCGAAGCCGACGGAGGCCAGCAGGGCGGCCGCGGCCGCGAGCGGGAGCGGCGGGTCGAAGGCGAACAGCAGGTAGGGGACGGCCAGCAGCAGCCGCAGGCCCGGGCCGAGGCGCTCGCGCAGGCCTACCGGGACGAAGCGGCCCGCCACGGTGTCCCCGATCAGCATGCCGACGGCGGCCGCGGCGAGCAGGAGGCCGG
Organism: Actinomadura sp. NPDC049753; assembly: GCF_040674655.1. Classification (NCBI taxonomy): domain Bacteria; kingdom Bacillati; phylum Actinomycetota; class Actinomycetes; order Streptosporangiales; family Thermomonosporaceae; genus Actinomadura; species Actinomadura sp. NPDC049753. The sequence goes on from NZ_JBFARL010000102.1 coordinate 7,837, forward strand.
CGTGGTCCGGGGAGTAGGAGACGAAGAGGGCCTCGCAGCCGACGATCAGGCCGTTCGGTACCCACATCGCGAGGTAGGTGTGGCGGCGCGGCGCCGAGGAGAGCAGCCGCACGTTGGTGCGCCAGGTCTCCGCCGGGCTCGGGCGCCCGGCGGCCCGCGGCGGGCGGCGGCTCAGCCCGGCGAGCGCCACGACGGCGGTGAGCAGGTAGAGCGCGGCGCCGGTGAGCAGGGTCCCCCGGGGAGAGAGCGCGACGACGAGGACGCCGCCGACGGCGAAGCCGCAGATCTGCGTCGTCCCCACCGACATGTTCAGGACGGAGCGGCCGAGGAGCTGGCCCTCCCTCGGCAGGATCCGGCTCATCAGGCTGTGGCGGACGCCGCTGCTCAGCGAGGCGACCATGCCGAGGCCCAGGACGACGGCGAACAGCACCGCGAGAGGGAGGCCGGGAACCGCCAGGACCGCCGTTCCCGCACCGAAGAGCAGGGCCATGGACGCGAGCGCCGCCCTCGGCGGCAGCCGGTCGGCTGCCGACAGCAGCGTCAGCGCGCCGACCAGTTGGGCGAACGAGCCGCCGAACATGCTCAGCGCCGCCAGCAGCGGCGACCGGGTCGAGTCGAACACCAGCGTGCCGAGCGCCAGGCCGCTGACCGTCTGGGCGGACACCTGGACCGTGAACGCCGCGAAGAGCGGCGTGTACTCCGGAGTGCGGAAGAGATCCCGATACGTGCGCATGATCGCCAGGCTGGGGCGTGCCGCCGGGCTGCCGGTAATGTTTCGCGGGGAGGCGAAACATGGGCTGGTGGCTGGTCAACGCGGACACGCTCGCGAGCGGGCGGTTCGTGGTCTCGGCCCTCGCGGAGACCACGGCCTGCGTGAAGCTGCTGGCGAAGGGCGCCGCCACGCACCCGGGGGAGCAGGCCTGGCTCGACAACCACCTGCCCTGCTACCGGCGGATGCTCCGGCGCGACCCCGTCACCGCCGCGCTGCTGGACGCCGCCCTCGGCGCCAGGACCCGGTGGATCGCCGACCTCCTGACGCCGCCGCACCCGGGTGTGGGATCACCGACGTTCCACGAGGAGCTCGCCGCCGTCCGCACGACGCCGCCCGAGCGCGCGTACGCCGACCTGGAGGTCTCGTTCGGTGGCCCGCTGCCCGCTGAGCTGCGTCGCACGGACGCGCCCGCGCGGATCGCCGACCTCCTGGAGTGGGTGTGGACGAACACCGTCGAGCCCGACTGGAAGCGCCGCCGACGCGTCATCGAGGCCGACGCGGTCGCGCGCGCCGCGCAGCTGAGCCACGGCGGGTGGGCCGCCACGCTGGACGACATGAACCCGGGCATGCGCTGGCTCGGTGACGGCCGCCTGCAGATCAACGTCTTCGACTATCCGCCGCGCGACGTCTCCGGGGCCCGGCTGCTCTTCGTCCCGGTCACCCCGCGAATGGGCTGGGTGGCCTGGGAGGAGCCGGAACCCGACCGGTACGCGATCGTCTACCCCTGCTCGGCTCCGCTCGCGGGCGCGGGCGGCGCGCCCGTCCCCGAGGCGCTCGAACGCCTCCTCGGGCCCGGACGCGCCCGCGTGCTCGTCCTGCTGGAGACCCCGCTGAGCACCACGCAGCTCGTGGCGCTCACCGGGCAGGGGCTCGGCTCGGTCGGCCGCCACCTCCGGGTGCTGTCCGACGCCCGCCTGATCGACCGCCGCCGCGCCGGGCGCTCCGTCCTGTACTACCGGACGGCCACCGGCGATGCACTCGTGGACGGCGCCCGGCCGCCGAACGCCCCCGCGGTCACTGCTGGGGCAGTTCCCGGTCCCGGTTCTTGACGGTCTCGCCCGAAACACCGGTGAGGTGGTCCGCTGTCCCCGTGAGGTCCAGGAGCCGGTCGAGCTGCGCGCTCCGGCCGGTCAGCGCGAGGTGGACGCCGGCCGCGGACGTGCGGCGGTGCACCATCAGCAGTGCGGCCAGGCCGGCCGAGTCGCACAAGCCCATCCCGCCGCAGGCGAGCTCCAGCTCGCGGACGTCCGGGTGGTCCTCCATCTGCCTGCGGACGGTCGCCACCAGCGTGTCCGCGGTGGAGAAGTCCAGGTCACCCTTAATCTCGATCCGCAGCGCGCGCGTCCCGGAAAGGGTGGCGACCACGCGCAACGGAGTATCGGGAACAAAGGCGGTCATGCGGTCCTTTCTTCGGCGGGACCGTCCGGCGCGTCCGAGTCGGCGTCGGCGGTGTCCGGCACCGGCTGCCGGAGGGAGTCACAGGCGCTGGAGAGCATGCCCGTGGCCCGGGGGTAGTCGACGAGTTGCTCCGCCAGCAGGTCCAGCCCCGGCAGGAGGCTCCGGGCGGGCACGCCGCGGGCGGAGAGGATGCCCGCCGTCCAGCCGATGAATCCGGTGAACAGGTCCGGGTCGTCCACATAGAGGGCGGTGCCGAGGAAGTCGACGATGTGGGCGATGTCCTCGGCGGTGTGGCGGAGCTGCCGGTCGCTGTAGTCCGCCATCGCCGGGAAGCGTTTCGGAAGCTCGGCCATCACGTGGCGCACGAGCCCGCGCGCGGTCCGGCTGATCTGCGTGTACTCCTGGTCGGCCAGGTGCGGCAGGTCGTCGATGGCCTGGTGGACGGGCGGCGGCTTGCGCAGCGGCCCCTCCGCCAGCCGGTCGGCCGCGGAGCGGGCGTCGGCGGCCCAGCCGTCGGCGCCGAGCAGTGCCGCGTACCGGCCGTCCGGCCCGTACGCGGCGCCGCCCACCAGGACGGGGGTGCCGGTCGCCTGACACGCGGTGATGGCGGCGTGCGCGGACGGCAGCCGGGTGGCGATCGAGGACGACAGCGCCACCACGGCCGGGTTCGTCCGGTGCACGTGGGCGATCAGATGCGCGGTCGGCACCTGGGCGCCGAGGTAGTCGACCCGCCAGCCGCGCAGCCGCAGCACCTCGGCCAGGATCCGCGCGGGCAGCGCGTGCCACTCGCCGTCGATGCACGCGACCGCCACCCGGCCGCGCGACCCCTCGCCGCCGCGCGCCGGCGATTCGCGGACGGCCGGATGGTGCGCCAGCGCCGCGATCGTCCGCTCGTTGATCGCCGTCGCGGTGTGCTCCTGGGCGACGGTGAGCCGGTTCGCCGCCCACTCCCGGCCCACCCGGGCCTGCAGCGGCGCGATGATCTCCAGGAGGATGGTCTCGGCGTCCGTTCCCCGGTCGAGCGCGGTCGTGACGGCGTCGGCGGCGGCGTACTCGTCGCCGGCGATGACGGCGTCCCAGAGTCCGTCCGCCCACGCGTCGAATGCGGAGGGAGCCGCGTGGTGCCGTGCGGTCGCGGTCACGCGGTGAACCTCCCCGGTCCCTGCCCCCCTACGGCGCTCAGGTGGAAGCGCCGGGGAGCGGTGATGGCGACGACGGCCATGTCGTCGTGCTTGCCGCTGCCCACCCATTCCGCGGCGAGCATGTGCACCCGTTCCACGAGGGCCTCCGGGGGCATGCCGCCGCAGCGGGCGAGCTCGGCGCTCAGCCGCTCGTCGCCGAACATCTCGTCGCCCATCGGGCCGCCGAAGGCCTCGGTGATGCCGTCGGTGTAGAGCAGGCACGTGTCGCCCGGCTCCAGCAGCACGGTGGCGGACCTGGAGGTGATCTTGTCCAGCACGCCGATCAGCGACCCGCCGGTGTCGGGGGTCTCCACCTGGCCGCCGGCCCGCACGATCAGCGGGCGGGTGTGGCCCGCGCTCGTGAGGCGCAGCCGCACGTGACCGCCCTCCCGCCGGATCGAGGCCAGCACGAGGGTCACGAAGCGGGTGGACTCGCTGCTCAGCAGCGTCCCGTTCAGCAGCTCCAGCACGCGCCTGTGGTCCTCGGCCAGCGGGAGCAGCGCCTGCAGCGTGGTGCGGATCTTGCCGGTGAGCACGGCGGCCTCCAGGCCCTTGCCGCACACGTCGCCCAGCACGACCAGCGACTCCTGCTCCGCGTCGGGGCTCTCGGCCGCCGGGTGCAGATCGTAGAAGTCCCCTCCGACGCGCTCTCCGGCGCCCGACGGCCGGTAGCGGGCCGCCAGCTCCACCTCGTCGAGGTGCTGGGTGCGCGGCGGCAGCAGCTCGCGCATCAGCGTCTCGGTGATGGACGCCTGCTCGGCGTACACGCGGGCGGCCGACATCGCCGCGCCGGCGCGGGCCGCGAACAGGCGCGCGATCAACTCCTCGCCCTCGGAGAAGGCGCGCTGCCCGCCGCGCCGGAGCAGCACCAGCGCGCCCGCGGGCACGCCGTGCCCCGGAAGCGCGGTCACCACCATCGCGCCGAGATGGCCGAGGTCGGTGCGGAGGATCCAGGGCGGCGCGGCCATCGGGTCGAGCCAGCGGGACGGCATCGGCGGGAAGCCCTGCATCGCCTCGGCGAGGCCCGGGACCTCCGAGGGGTCCACCACGAGCTCCTGATGGTCCACCTGGCCGTCGGGACCGCAGTAGGAGACGGGATAGGCGCGTCCGGAACCGGGCGCGATCACCAGAGCGGCGTCGGCGAGGTGCCGCGCCGCCAGCTGGACGGTCACCTCCATGCACCGTTCCAAGTTCAGCGACGCGAGCAGCCGGCTGGACGCCTCCGCCAGGAAGGCGGTGCGTTCCCGCTCGTCGGCGAGTTCCCGTTCCAGGCGCCGGTGCTCGGTGACGTCGAACAGCCACCAGACCGTCCCCGCCGGAGGGCCCGGCGGAGTGCCGGGATCGTCGTGGACCTCGTCGGGCACGCCGTGGGCCTCGTAGGCGCGGTCGCCGATCGGACCGTGCGCGACCGGCCGGGAGGCGCCGGGGTGCGACAGCTCGGCCGCGGTCATTTCGGGGAGCGGATCGATGGCCAGTGCGTGGTGCGCCTCGGCCAGCCAGGCCGGTGCCGCGTCGTCGAGGACGGCGCCCGGGATCATGCCGAGCAGCAGGCGCGCCGCGTCGTTGAGCCGCGTGACGGTACCGCTCGGATTCACCGCGAGCGCGGGGTACGGGCCGGGCCCCAGCGCCGGGTCGAGAGCGCGCCGAGTGCCGTCGATGCCTTGAGTCAGTTCCATCACGTCGCAGCCTGCGGCGGGACCACTTCCTTCCTCAACTGAGCCGCCAAACGAGGATCTTGTCCTCGCCACCACCCTAACCGCAACGAGACAGTTGCCGAAAGGCAAAGATTCGTTCCACCTCGCCCGCGGGGCCGGGCCGGGCCGCGGACGACCAGCTCAGCGGCGTGATCGAAGGCCCGTGATCGGTGCCTCATGAATGCCGTCCGCGTTCCGGGGTAGCCTCGGCTCAACGGGAGGTTGAGTCTGGTGATGGACGCGGTGCACGACGGGAATGATACGTCGCTTCGGTTGTGGCGCGACTCTCAAGACCGGCTCCGAATACGCGTCGAAAACCGCGAGACCTGCATCCTCGTCAGCGTGGAAGGTGAAATCGATTACCTCACCGCTGACGCCTTCCGGGAACATGTCCTTTCCCACTCCGAGGCCGTGGGGCGAATCATCCTGGACCTCCAGGACGTGAAGTTCTGCGATTCCTCCGGGCTGGGGGCGCTGGTGGGCCTGTGGAAGACCGTCACGGCCCGGCAGGGCCGGCTGGTCCTCAGCCGCCCGAGCCCGGTGTGCCTCCGGATCCTGCAACGCACGGGCCTCGACGCGCACATCGTGATCAGCCCCACGCTGCGGCACGCGCTCGCGGAGATGGTCGACGGTCAGGGCGGCGCGCCGCCTTCGCCGTTGGTGCCCAACGCGCGCCAGGACGCCTCCTGAAAGGAGCCGGCCGACGAGCGCGTCCCATATCTCGATCAAGACATATCCCTGCCGGACCGGGCACCGAGACCTGTCGGGAAAGGCGGTGCCCGCGCCCGGCATGACAGGGCCCCCGGCCAATGCCCGGGGGCTCTGCGGCCGGGGATCACTTGGGCGGCATCAGGACGCTGTCGATGATGTAGACGGTCGCGTTGGCGGTCTGGACGTTGCCGCAGACGACCTTGGCGTCGTCGCCGACGGTGTAGGAGTCGCCCGAGCCGCTGCTCTTGAGCATGGCGCCGTTCAGCGTCTTGAAGTCGCCCGCCCACAGCCCGCTCGGCGAGACCTGCTCGCCGACCACGTGGTAGGTGAGGATGCCCGTCAGCGTCTTCTTGTCCGACAGGACCTTGTCGAGCGTCCCCTTCGGAATCTTCTTGAACGCGTCGTTGGTGGGCGCGAACACGGTGATGTTCTTCGACGAGTTGAGCGTGTCCACCAGGCCGGCCTTCTTCACGGCGCCGACCAGGGTGGACAGCACCGGGTTGTTGGACGCGGCGGTCGCGACGGGGTCGGCCGCCATGCCCTGGAAGCTGCCCTTGCCGGACGCCGGGACGGCCGAGCACGCGGGCCCGAACGGCACGCCGGCGGACGGCGCGCCGCTCGGCGAGGCTGCCGGCGCGGACGATCCGGCCGGAGCGGCGGCGGCGTCGCCCTTGTCGTCGCCGGAGCAGGCCGCCGCGCCGGTGGCGAGGGCGGTCGCCGCGAGGACGCCGGCGACGATGCGGTTGCGGTACATGGAGAACTCCCTCTTGTCGGTGACTTTCACTGGCTCGGACGCGGGCGGGCTCAGGTCACGGTGACCACCACCGAATGCCGTCCGGGGACGGCGGGGCGCGGTGGCCGGGCTGCGTGCGGCCGGTCCCGTCGGTGGCGCGGCAGCGGAGCGTGTGGGAGCCGGGAACGGCGCCCCAGTCGGCGACCCACTGCCGCCATGTTTCCAGGCCGGGGACGGGCGCGAGCCGCGCCTCCCGCCAGGGGCCGTCGTCGACCTGCCATTCGACGGCGTCGACGCGCGGTGCTGCGCCCAGGCGGTGCCCGCGACGGCGACGCGTCCCGCCTTCACGGCGGCGAGCGGTCTCGGCACGTCGATCCGGGAGAACGTCTTGACCGGGGGCCCAGCCAGCGGGCGTTGCCCGCGAGGTCGCCTCCGACCTGGTCGGACACGCACGCCAGGGTGATGTCGCGTTCGATCAGCGCCTCGCGCAGGAGGTCGTCGAACGACATCTCGACGGGGCGGCCGACCATGCCGTGGATGAGCAGCGTCCAGTCCTGCCCGCCCACAAGCACCGCCGGCCGCGGCGACGCCGATCACTCCGGCCCCGGTCAGCAGCACCCGCCGCCGATCCGCCTCCGTTCCGGGGCCGGTGTCCTCGGGGCGGGCGGCGCGGACCAGCGCGGTCAGCGCGGCCATGCCCGCCAGCGCGCCGACGGGGGACGGCGCCGCGTCGGCGGGCCCGGCGCCGTCCGGAACGCGGCAGCGCGACGTCGTGGGCGCTGACCGTGGCGCACCGCCGCGCCGTCGACAGGGTCCGCTCCAGCCAGGCCGACCGGGACCGGGAGGAGCGCGCCGGCGCGCCGCCGCCCGAGTACGACGAGGTCGCGGAGGAGGGCGGGGCCCGGCTGGAGCACCAGCAGGTGCGCCGCTGCATGCGGGGCCTGACCGGGACCCAGCGTGAGTCGATCACGCTCGCCTTCTCCGGCGGCTACACCTACCGCGAGGTCTCCGAACTGCTCGGCGTCGGCCTCGCCGCCGTCAAGACCCGGATGCGCGACGGACTCATCCGGTTGCGTGACTGCCTGGGAGTGCAGCCATGACCCACGACCTCGACGCGCACCGCCTCGCCGCCGCCTACGCGCCGCCCGCCGGACGAGCTGCGCGGACGGGTCATGGCGGAGATCGCCCGGACCCGGCAGTCGCCGCCGCTCGCCCGGCGCCTGCCGTCGCCCCGGGCACGCGGGCTGGCCTGGCCGGCCGCCGCGGCCTGCCTGGTGCCGGCGCTGGCGGGCGCCGGCGCGGCATGGCGGGTCCAGCGGTCCGCCGAACGCGAGCAGTCCCTGAGCCGGCAGGTCGCCGCGGTGATGAGCGCGCCGGACGCGCGCACCTCCACCGTCCGGACGCCGGACGCGGCCACCGTCACGGTCGTCTCGTCGCGCTCGCTCGGCAAGGCCGTCGTCACCACGACCCGGATGCCGCCCCTGCCGTCGGCCAGGACGTACCAGATGTGGTGGCTCGGCCCGGCCGAGCGGCGCCCCGATCCTGACCCTCGCCGTCGGCTGAGGGCCCGGGGCCGGCCCGCCGCCGGACGAGACGACCTCCGGCGGCGGGCCTCCCCCCCTCGGCCGGTGCCGCGCCGGCGTGCTAACTTGGCCACGTGACCAACTTGGCCGCTCGACCAAATTCGCCGCGCGGCGACCGCCGGCGCCGGGAGCTGGTGGACGCCGGGACGGCGCTGCTGAGCCTGGAGGGCTGGCCGGGCGTCTCCACCCGCGCGGTGGCCGAGCGCGCCGGCACCAATCCGGGCTTGATCCACTACCACTTCGGCGGGCTGGCCGGGCTGCACGCGGCGATCTTCCGGCACGCCGTGGACCTGATCGTCGGGCCCATGGTCGCGGAGCTCCTGGCGGCGCCGGACGAGCGCGCGGCGCTGGAGGCGATGCGGAACCTGCTGGCGGGGACCCCGGCCGACGAGCCGGGGTCCCGGCTGGCCGCCGAGCTCATCGTCGGCGCCATGCGCGACCCCGCTCTCGGCGCCGTGCTGCGCGACGAGCTCCGGCAGGCCCGGGAGCGGATCGCGGACCGCCTCCGGGCGCTGCACCCGGACTGGTCGCGGAGCCGCCTGTCCGGGGCGGCCACCCTGATCGCCGCGGCGATCGACGGGGTGGTGCTGCACCACATGATCGACGGCGAGCTCCCGGTCGGCGACGCCCTGTCCGCGGCCGCCGACCTGCTGGAGGGCGGGGCGTGAGAGCGCCCCGCGATCCGCCGCCCCGCGTCCCCGACCTCGTGGAGGACCGAACATGGAGATCATCGACAGGCCCGCCCCGCCGACCGGACTGCGCCGCCTGCTGTGGCGGCTGCCCATCCGGCTGTACCGCCTGGGGCTCGGGCCGCTGATGGGCCGCCGCGTCATGCTCCTCACGCACACCGGACGCGTCTCCGGGCTCCCGCGCCAGGTCGTCGTCGAGGTCGTCCAGAACGACGAGGACGGCTACGTGGCCGCCTCCGGATTCGGCCCCCGCGCGGACTGGTACCGCAACATCATGGCGAGCCCGGACGTCACCCTCCAGATCGGCGGGAAGCGGGTCCAGGCGACCGCGGCCCCGATCCCGGCCGGCGAGGGCGGGGAGATCATGGCACGGTACGCCCCCCGCCACCCGACGGCGGCGCGGCAGCTGTGCAGGCTCATGGGCTTCGCCGTCGACGGCGGCGTGGAGGACTACCGCCAGGTCGGCCGCCACATCCCCTTCGTGCGGTTCACTCCCCGCCGCCTGCCGTGACGTCACGCGTCCACGTCGATCACCTCCACCGGCTCGGGTGAGGCCAGGGCGATGTGGGGACGGCCGGTGATGGGGTGCGGGCCGACGTGGGCGCGTACTCCGAACACGTCCCGGATGAACTCGGGTGTCAGCACCTGGAGGGGCGGACCGTGCCCGGCGACCGCGCCGTCGCGCAGGACGACGACCTGGTCGGCGTAGGCGGCGGCGTGGTCCAGGTCGTGAAGGGCCGCCAGCAGGGTGAGCCCGAGCGAGCGGATCAGGTCGAGCAGGGAGAACTGCGCGCCGGCGTCGAGGTGGTTGGTGGGCTCGTCCAGGATCAGCAGCGGGGCCTCCTGCGCGAGGGCCCGGGCCAGCAGCACGCGCTGCCGCTCTCCTCCCGAGAGGGTCGACACGAGCCGGCCGGCGGCCCGGTCCATGCCGACCCGCCTCAGCGCGTCCGTGATCGCCGCGCGGTCGGCGCGGGTCTCGCGGTCGAGGGGCCCCTGGTGGGCGGTCCGGCCGACGGCGACGGCCTCCGCGACGGAGAAGTCGCCCCCGGCCCCGCCGTGCTGCGGCAGGACGGCGCGGCGCCGCGCGGCCCGCCGGGGCGACATCCGCCACAGGTCCTCGCCGCCGAGACGGACGACGCCGCCGGACGGGCGCAGCGACCGGTACACCGTCCTGAGCAGGGTGGACTTGCCGCTGCCGTTCGGGCCGACCAGCGCCACGAACTCGCCCGGCCCCGCGCTCAGGTGCACGTCGGTGACGATGGGACGGGCGTCGATCCGGACGCTCACCCCCTGCAGATCAAGGCGCATCGGTGCCTCCGGTGGCGCGGCGGCGCAGCAGGAACAGGAAGAAGGGGACCCCGAGCCCCGTGGTGAAGACCCCGACCGGCAGCTCGTTGGGACGGTCGGCGATCCGGGCGGCCAGATCCACCAGCACCATGAACACCGCCCCGCCCAGCAGCGCCACCGGCAGGACGCGGCGGTGGTCGGAGCCGACCGCGAACCGGGTCATGTGCGGGACCATCAGGCCGATGAACCCGATGCCGCCCACGACGCTCACCACCGTGGCGGTGAGGAGCGAGCCGATCAGCAACAGCGTGACGCGCAGCGCCGCGACCGGGACGCCGATCCCCGCCGCCGCGTCCTCTCCGGCCAGGAGGGCGTTGAGCGGCCGGGCCTGGAGCATCAGCCAGGCCAGGCAGGCCGCGATCAGCGCGGCGGGGAGGCCGAGGTCGGTCCAGGTGGCGCCGGCCACGCTGCCCATCAGCCAGAACATCATCCCCTGCAGCTCGGTCGGGTTGAGCTGGAGCTGGACGAACGTCGTCGCGGCGGTGCACAGGTACCCGACGGCGACGCCGGTCAGCACCAGCCACGAGTCCAGCAGCCGTCCCGCCCGCTGGGCCAGCAGGTACACCAGCAGCGCCGACAGCAGCGCGGCGGCGAAGGCGGCGCCGGTCACGCCCAGCGCGCCGGCGGCGCCGCCGAGGGCGGTGCCGCCGAGCGCGGGCACGAGCACGGCCCCGAGGGACGCCGCGGAGGAGACGCCGAGGACGTAGGGGTCGGCGAGCGGGTTGCGGACGAGGGCCTGGAGCGCCGCGCCCGCGACGGACAGGCCGGCGCCCGACAGCGCCGCCAGCAGCACGCGGGGGGTGCGGATGTCCCAGACGACCTGGCCGAGCAGCGGGTCGGCGGTGTCGCCGCGCCCGGACAGATGGGCCCACAGAACGCTCCACACCGTCCCGAACGGGAGGTTCACCGAGCCCACCGAGATGCCGAGCACCATGGACGCGACCAGGCCGGCGCCGAGCGCGGCCAGCAGGAGGCCGGTCCCGGCGCCGGAGACGAGATGCGGTCCGCGCGTGCGGGCCGGCGCCTCGCGGGTCAGGGTGTCAGGCATCGCCGACCACCTTGGCGATCTTCTCGACGCCCAGGGCGTTGAGGGGGCCGAGGTAGACGCTGTCGGAGACGACCGTGTACGTCCGGGTCCTGGAGGCGTTCCACTGCGGATAGGCGGCGAACAGCTTCGCGGCCTCGGCGTCGCCCTTCTCCTCCGGGGTGAACAGCCCGACCACCAGGACGTCCACCTGCGCGGTGGCGAGTTGCTCCTTGTTGAGGGTGCGGGTGGCGTCCTCGCCGCGCCCGGAGAACGCGTTGACTCCGCCGGCCGCCCTGATGACGTCGTCGTAGACGCCTCCGGTCATCACGGCGGGCAGGCCGTTGGCGTTCATCATGGACATGCCGGGGTAGGCGATGACGACCTTCTTGGCGGGCCGGCCGGCCGTCCTCGCGCGCACGGCCTCGACACGGGCCCGCAGGCCGGAGACCACCGAGAGGGCGCGCTGCTGGACGTCGAAGATCCGGCCGAGCAGCGCCATGAACTCCAGCGAGGAGTTGATCGACTGGGCCCTGTACGCCCGCTTCTCGGCCTCGGTGGCGTCCGGCTTGCCGTTGGCGCAGTTGACGGGGTTGACCAGCGACGTGATCCCCGCGGCGGCGAGCTGCTCCCGGGTGGCGAACCCGCGCTTGGCGTCGAAGCCCCCCGACCAGGTGGAGACCACGAGGTCGGGCTTGAGCTTCAGCACCTGCTCGGCGGGGACGTCGAAGTTCCTGTTCATCGTCAGCCCGCCGGTCGGCAGCGCCCGGATCCGGCCGATCATGGACGGGTCGTCGGACACGCCGTAGGTCTGGGCGTTGGCCAGGACGCTCTTCTCCAGGCCGAGCATCAGGAAGCTCTCCACCTCGCCGACCGAGGTGCCGTTGAGGATCAGCACCCGCCGCGGCGGCCGCGTGAAGGTGACCTTCGTCCCGCAGTTGTCGAACGCGAGGGGATAGGACGTCCTGCGCGCCGGTCCGGTCACGGACGCCGAGTCCGGGCCGGGGCCGGCGGGGGAGCCGCCGCAGGCGGCGGCCGGCGCCGCCACCAGCGCGGCGGACATCGCCGCCGCGAGGGCGCGCGAGGGGAGGGGACGGTTCATGAGCATGCTCTCTTTCCGGCGGGAGCCGTCGACGGCTCCTCGGGAGGGATGCGAGGACATCCGGGCGGCGTCGTGCCGAGCCCGGCGACATGCGTCGCCCTGAGAGCGGTGGAAGATCAGTGGTTCACGCGGTGGCGCCCAGGGCGGTCGTCGTCCCGGGAGGCCCGCGACGGGCCACGGCGTACCGGAGGGCGTCCCGGGCCGGAGCCCGCTCGTCGGAGCGACCGCGCGGCACGGGCCGCGCACGACCGGGGGAACGTCCGGCCGCGACCACGAGCAGGAACACCAGCGGTCGCAGGACCCAGCCGGCCAGGACCCGCACGAGCGCGCACAGCCGCGCCTCGCCCCACTCCAGCCAGGCGGACGTGATCAGCACGCTCACCGCGTGCATGAGCAGCATTCCGAGACCGGGACCGCCGCCGTGGGCCATCGGCTCCCCGCCGCCGTCCATGGCGGCGGCGGCCGGTCGGGCCGGCACCAGAGGATGCCCGGCGGCGCGCATGAGCAGGACGTGCAGGACGACCTGCGAAGCGGCGGTGGCGGGCACGATCGACGCGAAGGTCCGTTGCCGGCCGGTCAGCGCCAGCGCGGGGCCGAGCACGAGCAGGAAGCCGGCCAGCGTCGCCGCCCGGTCGAAGCCGCCGCCGCCGGCCAGGTGCCCGAGCGCGGCAAGCCCGGCGCACGCGGCGGCGAAACCCGCAGCGCGCACCCAGCGCACCATCGACCATGGACCCATCTGGTGGGGATACTCCCACACGGGAAAGGACGGGTCGGGCGATCCCGGCCGGGTGTCGTCCGCCTCATACCTCTACCCGCGGGAGCCGCGGCGGCGCAGCGCGCCGTAGGTGCGCAGGATCGCGGGGACGAGCGCGTACACCACGGTGGGCACGACCACGCCGGTCACCACGAGAGTCCGGATCGGCAGCGAGAGCGATCCGAGCAGGGGGCCCAGCAGCAGCTGCGTGGCCATGATCATGACGTACACGGCCAGCCAGGTGAAGACGGCGCGCAGGTGGATCGACGGGGCCGCGACGGCGGGGGCGGGGGTGCGGACGGATGGCATGGCGTCTCCTCGTGGTCCAGTAAAACCAACTCGCGAGTTGGAGTTTGCCACGGCCGGCGCCAGATTCCAACTTGCTAGTTGGAATCTGCTGTACGCTCGGGTCATGGCATGGGACACCGCCAGGACGAGGCGGCTCATCCTGGACGCCGCGGTCAGCGAGTTCGCCGCCCACGGGCCCGAAGCGGCCCGCATGGACCGGATCGCCGCCACGGCCGGGGTGAACAAGGAACGGATCTACTCCTACTTCGGCAACAAGCGGCAGATGTTCGCGATCGTGCTGACCACGGAACTGGAGCGTCTGGCCGAGGCCGTGCCGCTGGACGAGAAGGCGGCCTCCGACCTGGGCGAGTACGCCGGGCAGGTCTTCGACTACCACCGCGCGCACCCGCACTTCGTCCGGCTGCTGCACTGGGAGGGCCTCCACCTCGCCGACGGGGGGCCGGTGGCGGCCGAGGCCGAGCGGACCGCGCACTACGCCGAGAAGATCGCCGCTCTGGCCCGGGCCCAGGAATCGGGACGCCTGGACGCCCGGCTGGCGGCCCGGGAGCTGCTGTACTCCGTCATCGTCCTGGCCGGCTGGTGGTTCGCCACCCCGCAACTCCGGCGGATGCTGATGCCCGACCTCGACGACGACCCGGACGGCCAGCGTGCCGCGCTCGTCCGCATCGTCCGCCGTCTCGGAGACCCCGCGCACTGACCGTCGCAACTTTCGCTTGACCGTCCGTCCTATTGAATATAGAAACTACTCCATGGAAAGTGGGGGCAGGCGCCCGTACCGCATGGGGGCCCGCGCCGCGGCCATGGAGGCGACGCGGACGCGGGTGCTGGAGGCGGCGGCCGGGCTGTGGACGCGGCGGTGGTACGACGACGTCACGCTGCAGCACGTCGCCGACGAGGCGGGCGTGTCGGTGCAGACGATCGTGAACCACTTCGGCGGCAAGGACGGGCTGGCCGACGCCGTCGCCGAGGCCGTGGCGTCGCAGGCGGCCGTCGCCCGCCGGGCGCCGGCCGGCGACGTGGCGGCGATCGTGGCCGCGCTCTTCGACGACTACGAGCGGCACGGCGACGCCAACGTGCTCTGGACCGCGCAGATGGACCGCGTCCCGGCGATCGCCAAGGCGGCCGCCCATGCGCGCGTGCAGCACCGGGCCTGGCTGGAGGAGGTCTTCGCCGACCGCCTCCCGGCCTCGGGGCCCGCCCGGGAGCACGCGCTGAACCTGCACTACGCCGCCACCGACCTCTACCTGTGGAAGCTGTGGCGGCGGGACCTCGGCCTGCCGCGCGAGGACGCCGAACGCGCCATGCGCGACCTGGTGGCTTCGATCGACCCTCGGAAGGGGCACGATGCGTAGGGACTTCCTGTTCGCCACCTGGGCCGGCGGCGGAGCCGTGCCGCCCGTCCTGTCCGTGGCCCGCGCGCTGCGCGAGCGCGGCCACGGCGTCCGGGTGCTCGCCGACAGGTCACTGCACGCCGAGGTCGCCGCCGCCGGCGCGGAGCCCGTCGCCTGGACCACGGCCCCCCAGGGCGACGCCGCCGATCCGGCCGAGGACGTCATCAAGGACTTCGAGGCCCGCACGCCGCTGGGCGAGTTCGCGCGGCTCAGGGACCGCATCGTCTGCGGCCCCGCGGCCGACTACGCCCGGGACACGCTGGCCGAGCTGCGCGCCCGCCCGGCCGACGCGCTGGTCGCCGAGCACATGCTGCTCGGCGCGATCACCGCTGGGGAGGCCGCCCGGATCCCCGTGGCCGCTCTGGTGACGACCGTCTACCCGCTGCCCACTCCGGGGGCGCCGCCGCCCGGTCCGGGCCTCGCCCCCGCCACGGGCGCGCTGGGCCGCGCGCGCGACCGGATCATGACCCGGCTGATCCTCAAGCCGTGGGAGAAGGGGCTGCCGGCCCTCAACGCCGCCCGCGCCGCGGGCGGCCTCGCCCCGGCGGCCTCGGTGGTCGAGGCGTTCGGCCGCGTCGACCGGCTGCTCGTGCTGTCCCCCCGCGCGCTCGACCACCCCGGCAGGCGGTTCCCCGACCACCTGCGGCACGTCGGCCCGCGGCTCGACGACCCGGCCTGGGCCGGGGAACTGGAGCTGCCGGACGGCGACGCGCCGCTGGTGCTGGTCGGCCTGAGCTCCTCGTTCATGGACCAGCGCGCGCACCTGGAGCGCATCGCCGAGGCCCTCGGCACCCTGCCCGTGCGCGGGCTGCTGACCACCGGCCCGGCCGTGGACCCGGGGACGGTCCGCGCGCCCGGCAACGTCCTGGTCACCGGCGCGGCGCCGCACAGCGCGGCGCTGCGCCACGCGGCGGTGACGGTCACGCACGCCGGCCACGGGACGGCCGTCAAGTCCCTGGCCGCCGGCGTCCCCCTGGTCTGCGTGCCGCTCGGACGCGACCAGCGGGAGGTGGCGCGGCACGTCGAGCTCGCCGGCGCCGGGATCACCGTGCGGAAGGGCTCCTCGTCGCGCACCATCGCCCGCGCGGTCGAGAAGGTCCTGAACGACCCGTCCTACCGGCGCGAAGCCCGGCGGCTGGCCGCCGAGATCGCCGCCGAGACGGCCGGCGACCGGGCGGTCGCCGAGCTGGAGGCCCTCGCGGAGCGGGCGGCCGGCGAGGACGCCCCCGGTCACGCGTCGGGGGTGACCAGGCCCGTCCGGTAGGCGATGACGACCAGTTGGGCGCGGTCGCGCGCACCCAGTTTCGTCATCGTGCGGCTGACGTGGGTGCGCGCGGTCGCCGGGCTGATGAACAGCTCGGCGCCGATCTCCTGGTTGCTCAGCCCCCGTCCGATCAGGGCCAGCACCTCCCGCTCCCGCTCGGTGAGCGGCGCGAGCCGGTCCAGGGCGTCCGCGGACGCCGTGTGCCACGCGGTGAACTTGCTGATCAGACGCCTGGTGATGCGCGGCGCGAGCAGGGCCTCGCCGGCGGCGACCACCCGGATGGCGTGCAGGAGCTCCGCCGGTCCGGCGTCCTTGAGCAGGAAGCCGCTGGCGCCGGCCTGCAGCGCCTCGAAGACGTAGGCCTCGGTGTCGTAGGTGGTGAGGATGAGGATCCGGACGTCCTCCAGACCGCGCGTCGCGGTGATCCGCGCCGTGGCCTGGATGCCGTCCAGCCTCGGCATGCGGATGTCCATGAGGACGACGTCGGGGCGGGTGGTGCGGGCCAGCTCGACCGCGCGGGCGCCGTCGGTCGCCTCCGCGACCACGGCGATGTCGTCCTCGACGTCGATGAGCAGCTTGAACCCCGACCGCACGAGCCCCTCGTCGTCGGCGAGCAGCACCTTGATCGGGGCCGTGGCCGGCGCGCTCACGGCGCCGCCTCCCGCAGCGGTCCGGTCGGGGCGAGGGGGAGCCGGGCCGTCACCTCGAACCCGCCGCCCGGAGTGGGGCCGGCGTCGAGCTCGCCGCCGAGCAGCCGGCAGCGCTCGCGCATGCCCAGGATCCCGTGGCCGGGGCCGTCCGGGGCGGTCGCGCCGCCCCTGGCGCCGTTCCCGGTGCGGCGGCCCTCGTCGGTCACGCGGATCTCCAGGGCGTCGGTCCCGGAGGTCAGCGCGACCGTCACGCGGGTGGGGCCGACATGGCGGATCACGTTGGTGACCGACTCCTGGAGGATCCGGTAGGCGGCGCCGCCCACCGCGCTCGGCAGCGGCGTCACGGGAGGGGACGCCTCCAGCGTGACGTCGAGTCCCGCCTCGCGCGCCTTCGCGGTGAGTTCGCCGATCTGCTCCAGGCCGGGGTGCGGTGCGCGCCCGTCGCCCTCGTCGCGCAGGACGCCGAGGACGGCGCGCATCTCCCGCAGCGCCCGCGAGCTGGTCTGCTCGATCGTCCGCAGCGCTTCGCGCGCCTGCTCCGGACGCTTGTCGAGCACGTGCGCGGTGACGCCGGACTGCACGTTGATGATGGCCACCGCGTGGGCGACGGTGTCGTGGACCTCGCGGGCGATCCGGAGGCGTTCGGCGTCCACGCGCGCCCGGGCCTCCTCCTCGCGGGTCCGTTCGGCCAGTTCCGCGCGCTTCTCGGCCTCGGCCGCGATGACCCGGCGGGACCGGACGGACTCGCCGAGAGCCGCGCTCATGACCGACGCGCCGATGCGGAAGAACACCCAGCCGATGGCGGCGCGCGGTTCGATGTCGTGCGCCGTGTACAGCCATACGGCGGCCAGCACGCCGATCCCCGCACCGGCGATCACCAGTGACCGGCGTCCGTCGCCGTAGGCCGCGAGGGTGTAGAGGGAGACGAAGAGCGCGAGCCAGCCGGGCCCGTCCGGGAAGTCGAGCCCGTAGTAGACCAGGCTGGCGAGCGCGGTGACCGCGAAGACCGCCACCGGCCAGCGGCGGCGCAGGGCCACGGCCAGCCCGCTCACGACCAGCAGCGCGTATCCGAGGTTTCCCAGGTCGGCGAGCGGCCGTGTCGCCCCTTCGGCGGCGACACGGCCGACCGTTCCCTGGACCTGCATCACGGTGACCAAGAGCGCGAGCAGCGTGTCGTGCGTCGCGGCGCGCAGGGAGAACGTCCCGATACGGCGTTCCATGCCGGAATCCTACTGTCGTAGTGCGCAAACGCTCCTGCGCTCAGGCGCGCGACCTGCTCCTCCGCCAGGTGGAGCGGGCCGCGGAGCGGCGTACGCCCGACTGCGTAGCGGCCGCCGTCCGCCGGCAGACGCGGCGGACGGCCCGCCGGCGCGACGATCGCCGCCATGAGCGAGCATTCCGCAAACCCACGACCGGACGGCGCCCTCGCGGCGCTGGCCCGCTTCTGCCACCGGCGCCGCCGCCTGGTGCTCCTGGCCTGGCTCGTCGGCGTGGTCGCCGTGGCGTTCGCCGGCTTCGGCTTCGGCGCCGCGCCCGACAACGACTTCTCCGGTGGAGACTCCGGATCCGCCAAGGCCCAGAAGCTGATCGAGACGCACTTCCCCGAGCGGCGGGGCGACACCCTGACCCTGGCGATCAAAGCGAACAGGGGGATCGACGACCCCGCCGCCCGGCGGCGGATCGAGAAGGTCGTCGCCGTTCTGGACGCCTCACCCGTGACCGGGCCGGTGACCTCGCCCTACCAGGACCCGAACCTGGTGACGAGCGACCGCCGCATCGCCCGGACGACGATCCCGCTGACCGAGGAGGCGGCGAAGAAGACCGATGTCAAGCCCCTGGTGGACGCGGTCAAGGACGCCTCCGGCGACGGCGTGGTCCTCGGGCTGGGCGGCGAGCGGGCGGAGAAGGCCGAGACGCCCCAGCAGGGCCCGGCCGAAGGCGTGGGCCTGCTGACCGCGGCGGTGATCCTGTTCATCTCCTTCGGGTCGCTGGTCGCGATGGGCCTGCCGATCGCGACGGCGCTGACGGCGATCCTCGGCGCCATGGCCCTGATCAAGCTGGTGGGGCACCTGGTCCCCGCGCCTGACTTCACCGTGCTCGTCGCCGTGCTGGTCGGCCTCGGCATCGGCATCGACTACGCGCTGTTCATCGTGACCCGCTACAGGGAGGCCCTGCAGGACGGGGACGACCCCGAGAGCGCCACGGCCAAGGCCATCGCCACCGCCGGACACGCCGTGCTGTTCGCCGGCACGACCGTGGTGATCGCGCTGCTCGGACTGGTCGTCATGGGGCAGCGGCTGATGACCGGCGTGGCCGTCGCCGCGTCGGTGACCGTGCTGGTCACGATGATCGCCGCGGTGACCCTGCTGCCGGCGCTCCTCGGCGTCACCGGCCGGCGGATCGACTCGCTGCGGCTGCCGCGCCGCGCGCCGCGCCCGCGCACCGGCGAGCGCCGTCCCCCCGCCGAACGCTGGGCCGGCGTGGTGCAGCGCAGGCCGCTGGTCGCGGCGGTCCTCGCCGGGACGGGCCTGCTCGTGCTCGCCGCCCCCGTGCTGTCGATGCGGCTGAGCCTGCCCGACGCCAGCGTCCAGCCGCACGACCGCAGCAGCTACACCTCGTACACGATCCTGTCCGAGGGCTTCGGGCCCGGCTACGGCGCGCCCTTGATCTTCGCCGCGCGGATCGGCTCCCCGGACGCCGATCTGCGCCCCGTCGTCGACGCGGTCGGCCGGACCGAGGGCATCGCCTCCGTCACGCCGCCCCGCATCAGCAAGGACGGGCGGGCGGCCACGTTCATGGCCTTCCCGAAGAGCGGCGCCCAGGACGAGGCCACCGCCGACCTGGTGCACAGGCTGCGCGACGACGTCCTGCCCGCGGCGCCGGGCGGCGGCGGGGTCCAGGTCGGCGGCCCGAACGCCGGCGCGATCGACATCGCCGAGGAGGTCGGCTCCCGCCTGCCCCTGATGATCGCGGTCGTCGTCGCGCTGTCGCTCGTCCTGCTGGTCGCGCTGGTCCGGTCGGTCACGATCGCGCTGCAGGCCGCGGTGATGAACCTGCTGTCGATCGGCGCCGCCTACGGCGTGCTGGTCGCGGTCGTCCAGTGGGGATGGCTCGGCCAGGCCCTCGGCTTCCCCACCACCATGCCGATCACGACCTGGGTGCCGATGATGATGTTCCCGCTGCTGTTCGGCCTGTCCATGGACTACGAGGTCTTCCTGATCTCGCGGATCCGGGAGGAGTACGAGCGCACCGGCGACACCCGGACGGCCGTCACCCGGGGGCTGGCGCGCACCGCCAAGGTGATCACCGCCGCGGCCGCCATCATGATCGCCGTCTTCTCGACGTCCCTGCTCGGCCCCGACGTGTCGGTCAAGCAGATCGGCCTCGGCATGGCCGTCGCCGTGCTCGTCGACGCCACCGTCGTCCGGATGATCCTCGTCCCCGCGGTGATGGAGCTGTGCGGCAGGGCCAACTGGTGGATGCCGGGCCGCCGGGAACCCGCCTACGCTGGAGAAACCCCGCTCCAGAAGCCCGACCCCCAGGAGACGTCCGGCACAATGGGGGCGGTACGGAGGTGACCGCGTGTCCGCACTCGGAGGATCGCTCGAACGCTCCATCATGGACGTGCTCTGGGCGGCGCCCCGTCCGCTGCGGGTCCGTGAGCTGCTGGCCGAGTTGAACGAGGACGCGGACAAGGCGCTGGCCTACAACACCGTGCAGACCGTGGCCGAACGGCTGGCGCAGAAGGGCCTCCTCCGGCGTACGCAGGAGGGCACGGCCTTCCGCTACAGCCCCACGCGGCCGCGGGAGGAGTACGCGGTCGAGCTGATGCTGGACGCCCTGAGCGAGGCCTCCGACCACGGCGCCATCCTGGCGAGGTTCGCCGAGAGCGTCCCGCCGGAGGACGCCCGGCACCTCCTGGACGCCCTGCGCCGGCGGGCCGCCGGCGAGGACGCGTGATTCCGTGATCCCGCTGGTGGCCGGTCTGGTCGTTTCGGTGGTGCTGCTGGGATGCGCGGCGGGGCCCGTCCTGGACCTCCTCAGGCGCTCGGCCGTCGGCCCGGGGGCGGCCATCGCCTGCTGGACGGCCGCCCTCGCGGGGACGTTCATCGCCGCGGCGGGGATCGCGGCGGCGGGGCTGCTCGCGCCGCCGGGTCCGGGGCACGGCCTGCTGTCCCGGCTGCGCGACTGCCTGCCCCATCACGGCCGTCTCGCCACCGCCGCCGCGGCCGTCGCGACCGCCGTCCTCGCCGCGGCCTGCGCCGCCGTGCTCGCGCGCGGCCTGCCGAGGCTCGGCCGGGCCGTGCGCCATCGCCGCCGGCACCGGGAGATGCTGCGGCTGGTCGCCCGCGAGGACCGCCGCCATCCGGACGTCCTCGTCCTCGACCACCCCGTGCCCGTGGCGTACTCGCTGCCGTCCCGGCACCGCGCGATCGTGGTCAGCACCGGGGCCCAGCGGGCGCTCAGCGCCGAAGAGCTCGGCGCCGTCCTGGCGCACGAGCGGGCGCATCTGCGCCAGCGCCACCATGTGTTCCTGCTGGCCCTCGACCTGGTCCACGCCATGCTGCCGTGGCTGCCGACCGTCCGGCGCGCGAAGGCGCGGCTGCCGCTGCTGCTGGAGATGGCCGCGGACGACGCCGCGGTCCGCGTCCACGGCAGGAAGCCGCTGGTCGACGCGTTGTGCCGGCTCTCGGCGGCGCCCCCCGTCGCGGGGGCGCTCGGCGCGGCGGGCACGCCGGCCGCCGGTG
>NZ_JBFARL010000103.1:0-28602 GCF_040674655.1 Actinomadura sp. NPDC049753
CGCGGCGGCCGACCCCGGGCCCTGGAAGATCAGTTTCAGCGGCGACCCGGCCGCGACCGGCTCGGTCGCCGGGATCTCGCCGGCCATCGCCACGACGGCGGCCGCCACGAGGAACAGGCCCGCCGTCACGTACAGGGCGAGGTCGGCGCGGGAACCGGCGCCGAGCGTCCCGTTCGCGACGAGCGCGAGGACGGCGAACAGCAGCGCGGCGGCGGGCGCCGGGCCGTAGAGGACGCGGGTCGCGGCGCGGCGCGCGGCGGGCCGCGACTCCTCGTCCGTGACCAGGGCGGGCAGGGACGCGCGCGCCGCCGGTATCCACAGCAGGCTCAGGCACGAGACGAGGAACGCGGCGGCGAGCGTCCACGGCAGCGCGTGCACGAGCGGCACCGTCACGACGACCACCAGCCGCAGCACGTCCGCGATGATCAGCATCAGCCGGCGGTCGACGCGGGCCGCGAGCAGCCCCGCGACCGGCGGGAGCACCACCGCGGGCAGCAGCATCAGCGCCAGCGTGCCGCCGATCGCCTGCGCCTGCGCGGCGGCGCCGTCGCCGCGCGTCAGCATCGCCGCCATGGCGGTCAGCGCGGGTACGCCGATCCACTGGGCGGTGCTGGACAGCGCCAGCGCCATCCGGAGCCGCCGGAACGGCCCCATCGACGAAAGCGACGAAACGCCCGGCGGCGGTGACGCTGCGGGGTGCGGCCGGGGTGCGCCCGTTCTGGTCATGTCGGTCAGGGTATCGGCGTAGATGTCCCTATGAACCGGACTTTGCGGAGGTTCGACGGCGCGGCGCCGCCTTCTTCTTCCCGCCGCCCGCGGCGACCTTCTCCCGGCGCTCCGCGAGCAGTTCCGCGGCGCGCTGGATCGTGATCGACTCGACCTCGTCGCCCTTGCGCAGGCTGGCGTTCGTCTCGCCGTCGGTGACGTACGGGCCGAACCGGCCCTCCTTCACCACGACCGGCTCCCCGCTCGCCGGGTCCTTGCCCAGCTCGCGCAGCGGCGCGGCGGCCGCGGCCCGGCGGCCGCGCTGCTTGGGCTGCGCCAGCAGCTCCTTCGCCCGCTCCAGCGTGACCGTGAACAGCTCCTCCTCCGAGCCGAGCGACCGGCTGTCGGAGCCCCTCTTGATGTACGGGCCGAAGCGGCCGTTCTGCGCGGTCACCGGCTCGCCGTCCAGCTCGCCCAGCGTGCGCGGCAGCGACAGCAGCTTCAACGCGTCATCGAGGGTGATCGTGTCGAGCGACATCGACTTGAACAGCGACGACGTGCGCGGCTTGGCGGCCTCGGCCTTCTTCGTCCGCTTCTTGCCGTCGGCCGGCGGCGCCGGCTCGGGCAGGATCTCGGTGACGTAGGGACCGAACCGCCCCGACTTGGCGACGATCGTGTGGCCGGTCTCGGGGTCGGCGCCGAGCTCCCGGTCGCCCGACGGCTGCGCGAACAGCTCCTCGGCCTTCTCGGCGGTCAGCTCGTCCGGCGCGATGTCCTCGGGGATGTTGACGCGCTCGCCGTCCCGGTCGAGGTACGGCCCGTACCGGCCGACCCGCACCATGATGTCGGTGCCCTTGATCGGGAACGAGCTGATCCCCTTGGCGTCGATGTCGCCGATGTCGCCGACCAGCTCCTTCAGGCCCTCCTCACCGGTGTCGCCGAAGTAGAACCGGGTCAGCCAGCGGACGCGCTCGGCCTCGCCGCGGGCGATCTCGTCGAGGCCGTCCTCCATGTGGGCGGTGAAGTCGTAGTCGACCAGGTTGCCGAAGTGCTGCTCCAGCAGGTTCACCACGGCGAAGGCCAGGAACGACGGGACGAGCGCCGTGCCCTTCTTGAACACGTACTCCCGCGCCAGAATCGTTCCGATGATCGAGGCGTAGGTCGACGGACGCCCGATCTCCCGCTCCTCCAGCTCCTTGACCAGGCTGGCCTCGGTGTAGCGGGCCGGCGGGCGGGTCGAGTGGCCCTCGGCGTCCACCGCGCTCGCGGTCAGCGGGTCGCCCTCGGCCAGGTTCGGCAGCCGCCGCTCCTGGTCGTCCCGGTCCGTGGACGGGTCGTCGGCGCTCTCCACGTAGGCCTTGAGGAAACCGTGGAACGTGATCGTCTTGCCGGTCGCGCCGAACTCCGCGCGCTCGTTCCGCGTCGACGTCCCGGTGACCCGGATCGACACCGACTGGCCGACGGCGTCCTTCATCTGGGACGCGATCGTCCGCTTCCAGATCAGCTCGTACAGCCGGAACTGGTCGCCGGACAGGCCCGTCTCCGCGGGCGTGCGGAACGTGTCGCCCGCCGGGCGGATCGCCTCGTGCGCCTCCTGCGCGTTCTTCACCTTGGACGTGTAGACGCGCGGCTTGTCCGGGACGTACTCGCCGCCGAACAGCGACGCCGCCTGCCGCCGCGCCGCCGTGATCGCGGTCTCCGACAGCGTGATCGAGTCGGTTCGCATGTAGGTGATGAAGCCGTTCTCGTACAGCTTCTGCGCGACCGACATCGTGTACTTCGCGGAGAAGCTCAGCTTGCGGCTGGCCTCCTGCTGGAGCGTCGTCGTCCGGAACGGGGGGTACGGGCGGCGCGTGTACGGCTTGCGCTCGACCGACTTCACCTCGTACGGGCGGCCGCGCAGGCGCTCGGCGAGGGCCGTCGCCGCGGCCTCGTCCAGGTGCAGCGCGTCCTTCGTCTTCAGGACGCCGTCGGAACCGAAGTCGCGGCCCTGCGCGACGCGCCTGCCGTCCACGGAGACGAGCCCGGCCTTGAAGGCCGTCGGCTCCTCGTCCTTGCCGGTGTCGAGCTGGGCCGCGATGTCCCAGTAGTGGGCGGGCACGAAGGCGATCCGCTCCCGCTCCCGCTCGACGACCAGCCGCGTCGCCACCGACTGCACGCGGCCCGCCGACAGCTTCGGCATGACCTTCTTCCACAGGACGGGGCTGACCTCGTACCCGTAGAGGCGGTCCAGGATGCGGCGGGTCTCCTGCGCGTCCACCAGGCGCATGTTCAGCTGGCGCGGGTTCGCGGCGGCGCGCTGGATCGCGTCCTTGGTGATCTCGTTGAAGACCATCCGGTGCACGGGGACCTTCGGCTTCAGGACGTCCTGGAGGTGCCAGGCGATCGCCTCGCCCTCCCGGTCCTCGTCCGTCGCGAGGAAGAGCTCGTCGGCCTCGGCCAGCAGCTTCTTGAGCTTCTGCACCTGCTGGCGCTTGTCGGAGTTGACCACGTACAGCGGCTCGAACTCGTGCTCGACGTTCACGCCGAGCTTCGCCCACGGCTCGCCCTTGTACTTGGCCGGCACCTCCGAGGCGCTTCCGGGCAGGTCCCGGATATGGCCGATACTGGACTCCACGATGTAACCGCGGCCCAGGTAACCGGCGATCGTCTTCGCCTTCGCGGGCGACTCGACGATCACCAGGCGCGTCCCCGCGCCGTTGCCCCGGCCACTGCTCGCGGTGCCGTTCTTGGCTGGCACAGTCGCTCCAACCTCGCTGTCTCGGGTCCTCTGACTCAGGCTCTTCCTACCGGCTTCGTACAACGTCGCATGGCGGCGTGTTTGTGCCCGCGCCTTCCCGCCGCCGCCCTGCGATCATCGTGCCGCCCCCGCGGAGGGGCGGGATTCTCACCGCCGCACGCCCCCGACAGGATGACACGCCGCCGCGCACCGCGCGGACGGGGAGGCCACGGTACGGTGCCGCACGGCCGGTAGACCAAGTAATAATGGTCGCAATGGCGGAGTACACCTACCTCGTCCTGTCACTGCCGCGCGGTACCACCCGTGACGCCGCCCGGCGGATCATGACCGAGCACGCGGAGCACGGCGGCTGGGAACTCGATCGCTTGCGCCTGTACCCGGACGGCCGCCGTCGTATTCAACTGCGCCGCAAGGTCATCCGCGCGGTCCGCACTTTCTGACCGTTCCCAGCGGCCTGTCCGGAGCGTAGCACTGCGTACGGATTCCTTGACGTGACGTTACTGTGTCGGCCCCACGCCCGCCCCGCCGCCCGCGAACCCGGCGCCACCAGCCTGCGGACCTCGCCGTCAGCGCCCCGCGAACGCGCCGTCAGCGCCCCGCGAACGCAGCCTCCCCGTTCACATAAACACCCGCACCCGTCCACGGGCACGACTTCACCCGCTCACGGGTACGGCTTCGCCTGTTCGAGGGTATGGCTTCGCCCGCCCCGGTCCGCGCCTCCGGGACGGGCGAAGGTCTTCCGCATGCCGGCCCGAGGCCGGCTCACCCGCGGTCTGGTGGATCTAGCGGCGGCCCACCCGGATCCGCCGGCTCAGCACCAGGGCCCCGGCCGCGGCGGCCAGCACCCCCGAGACCGCCGCGAGCAGCGTCGCGCCCGTCCTGGTCCCCGGCGTGATCTTCTGCGTGGACGCGACCGGGCTCATCGGGCCGATCCGGCCGGGCACGTCCGCGATCTCGGCGGTCGCCAGGCCGCGGACGTCGACCGGCACGATCGGCTTCACGGGCAGCGAGCCCGTGCCCGGCGCCGCCTCGGCCGGCCGGACGCGCTCGGCCCTGGCCTTCACCGGCGCACTCTTCCCGGCCAGGCCCTGGGCCTGGGGAAGCACCTTCGCCGCGGGGAGAACCTGCGACGCGCCGTTCACGTTCGGCAGGACGCCCACCTTCGGCAGGCCGGGCACCTGCGGCAGGCCGGTGCCGGTCGGCAGGCCCTTCGACCTGGACATCGCGCCCCGGGCCGGCTGGTCCTGGAGGACGGTTCCCACCAGGGAGGCGCCCTTGGGCAGCTCGACCGGGCTCAGCTTCGACGCGGTGTCGGTCAGCGACCGCGGGCCTCCCAGCACGGGAAGGCCGCCGTCGACCGGCGCACCGGCCGCCGCACTGCGGCCGTTCACCTTGGGGAGCCCGGCGCCGCCCGGCAGGGCCTGCGTGTCCAGGAGCGAGACGGCCGCCGGTGCGCCGTCACCGTCGAGCGCGGTGCGCTGGTTCCGCCCCGCGGACCCGGTCGGCAGGCCGTCGACCAGGCCGGATCCGCCGCTCAGGACGGGGGCGCCGTCGAGGCCGCCGACCGCGGGCGGGTCGATCTTCGAACCGGGACGGGGCGCGGTGCCGGTCGTCCGGGAGTAGGGCTCGTACCCGCCGTTGCCGGGCTCGTCGCACACCGCGGAGGCCATGCCGACCGCGGCGGCGGCGTTGCCGCACACCTCCGCGGGGGCCTGGACCGGCGCGTTCGCCTGGTTCCCCGAGCCGGTGCCCTGGTCGCCGGAGGTCTTCGACCCCGAGCCGTGCGGGCCTTTGACGAGGCTCTGGCCGTTGCACGCCGCCGCCGCGCCGCCGACGACGGCCGCCGCGTTGCCGCAGACCTCGGCGGGAACGGAGACCGGGGCGTTGCCCTGGTTTCCGGACAGGATCCCCCGCGCCCCGGAGGTCTGCTGGTCGCCCCCGGACCCGCTGCGCACGTGGGCGCCGCCCTCGCAGAGCGCGCCGGCCTCCCCGACGAGGGCCGCGGCGTTGCCGCACGCCGTCACCGGAATGCTGATCGGGGCGTTGCCCTGGTTTCCGGAGAGGATCCCGCGCACACCGGAGGTGGTCTGCCGCCCCGTCCGGTGGCCGCCGTTGCGGACGGAGGCGCCGCCCTCGCACGCCGCCACCGCGTTGCCGACCGCGTTGCCGCAGGCGTCCACGGGCACGCTGATCGGGACGTCGGCCTGGTTGCCGCCGCCGACGCCGCGGACGCCGGACGTCTGCTGCTTCGACCCGGTGTTCCCGCCGCTCTTGACCTTCGAGCCTCCCTCGCAGCCCGCGAGCGCCTTCCCGACCACGGCGACGCCGTTGCCGCACGCGTTGACGGGCGCGGAGACCGGGGCCTTGACCTGGTTGCCGCTCAGGACGCCGTCCGTCCCGTCCGTGGTCTGGCCGCCCTTGCCGCTGCCCTTGACCTTGGCGCCGCCCTCGCAGCCGGCCTGGGATCCGCCGACGACCGCGACGGCGTTGCCGCAGGCGTTCACCGGAAGGGAGATCGGGGCGTTGACCTGGTTGCCGGACGCGACGCCGCGCTTGCCGGACGTCCGCTGGCCGCCGCCGCTGCCGCCCTGCTCGACCTTGGCGCCGCCGCGGGACGACGCCCGGCTGCCGCCCACCAGCGAGGCGGCGTTGCCGCTCACGTCGACGGGCGCGGAGATCGGCGCGTTGACCTGGTTGCCGCTCAGGACGCCGCCGTTTCCGGACGTGACGTCGGCGAAGGCGTTGACGGGGATGGCGCTGACGCCGAGGGCGACGAAGCCCGCGGTCAGCACGGCACGCGAGGTGCCCTTTGCCCACGTTCGCATGATGCTCCTAGGGGAGAGTTGGTGAAGAAGAGACAGGTGTGTCTCGGGGGAAGGCCGCGCATGAGCGCACGGCGGAAGACCGGATCGGCGCGCCCGAGCCGCACGGGCACGCGTCCGGAGACTGGGGTCGGAACTAGTCGGGCGCGAAGGAGGGCTCGTCCGCGGCGGTGCGGACGGCCGGTGGCACGGCGCCGAAGACAGGGCGCAGTGAGGCCCGGCGAGGTGCGGGGGCCGGAGTCCCGGCAGCCGGGAACCCGGCGGCGACGCCGGACGCGATGACGCCGCCGGTCACCGAATGCGTGCCCGGCTTCTCGGGCACTGGGCTCGGTGCGGGATGGTGCCGGACGGCGACATGGCGGGCCGCGTGGCCGGCGCCGGGTCGCGTCCGGGAAAGGCTGGAAACAGCGGGCGCGGACGGCTTGCGGTGCGTCTCGGGCGCGGCGGCGACCTCGGTCACGACCGGCCTGGGCTCCCGCTCGGCCGGCGGCTCGACCCGAACCTCCGGCCGAGGCGGCGGCACGTCGTGCGCGGCCTTCTCTTCACGCGGCTCCGGCGCCACCACGCCCACGATCTCGACCGGGGCGGCGACGCCGGGCGCCTCCCGCACCGGCCGGCGCTCGCGGACGGTCTGGACCGCGTCGCCCAGCAGGGGCGTCTTCTCGACGACCCCCGTCACGGGCGCGGGCGGCGGCTCGTCGGCGTGCGCGACCTGCGCCGCGCACCCGAGGAGCCAGCCGGCGATCAGCAGCCCGCCGAGGACCAGCAGGCGCCGCACGGAACGCCCGGCGGCGGCACGGCGCAGCAGGGCGGATACCGCCCCGACCCGCACCGCGCCACCTGCCACCGGACACCCTCCGCTGCGACCGATCCGTCCTCAACGAATGGTGACGATAGCACCACGGAAAGCTCTGGTGATGGCAAATTCAGGAGCGATCAAGGAATGTGTCGAGAACCCTGACGCCGAAGCGCAGACCGTCCACGGGAACGCGCTCGTCGACCCCATGGAACATTCCGGAAAAGTCCAATTCTGGGGGCAATTTCAGCGGCGCGAAACCGAAGCACCGCATGCCCAGGGTGGAGAACGCCTTGGCGTCCGTCCCGCCGCTCAGGCAGTACGGCACCGGCAGCGCGCCCGCGTCCTCCGAGGTCAGCGCCGCCTCCATCGCCGCGACGAGCGCGCCCTCGTAGTCCGTCTCGACCGCGCGGTCATGGTGGACGAAATCCCGCTTAACGTCCGGACCGAGGAGTTCGTCCACTACAGCGAAGAATTCCGTCTCGTGCCCGGGAAGGAATCGTCCGTCCACCTGGGCGGTGGCGGTCTGCGGGATCACATTCGACTTGTAACCGGCATCCAGACGCGTCGGGTTGAGTGTGTTCCGCAGCGTCGCGCCGATCATTCGCGCGAGCGGCCCGATCTTTTCAAGGCACTTTTCCGGATTTTCCGGATCGAACTCGACACCGTACGCCATGCAGGCCCGCTCCAGGAACGCCCGCACCGACTTCGTCAGCCGCACCGGGAACTCGTGCGCCCCCAGCCGCGCGACCGCCGCCGCCAGCGCCGTGACCGCGTTGTCGGGATGCACCATCGACCCGTGGCCGGCCGTCCCCGTGGCGGTCAGGTTCATCCACGCGATGCCCTTCTCCGCCGTCTCGATGAGGTACATCCGCCGGTCCCCGGGCACCGTCAGGCTGAACCCGCCGACCTCCCCCACGGCCTCGGTGCACCCCTCGAACAACTCGGGATGCTCCCGCACCAGCCAGTGCGCGCCCCACTTCCCCCCGGCCTCCTCGTCGGCCAGGAAGGCGAGCACCACGTCCCGCGGCGGCCTGCGCCCCTCCCGCAGGCGCTGCCGCGCCACCGCGAGGATCATCGCGTCCATGTCCTTCATGTCCACGGCCCCGCGCCCCCAGACGCACCCGTCGGCGATCTCCCCGCCGAACGGGTCGCGCGTCCAGTCCTCCTTGCGCGCCGGCACCACGTCGAGATGCCCGTGCAGGAGCAGGGCGTCCCGCCCCGGATCCTCCCCCTCGATCCGCGCGACCAGGCTGGCCCGCCCCGGATGCGACTCGAAGATCCGGGTCTCCAGCCCGACCTCCTCCAGCTTCTCCGCGACGTACTCCGCCGCCGCCCGTTCCCCCGGGCCCGAGTGGTCGCCCGGGTTGCTGGTGTCGATCCGGATCAGCTCCTGGCAGAGCCGGACGACCTCGTCCTCGGCGGTCGGCTGCCGCACCACAATGATCACCTCGCGTCGCTCGCGTACCGTCCCATGGTGCCCCGCCGATCGACTTCGCCGCGACTCGCCACCTTTGGTATGGTGAACTCCGCCGCCGCAGCCCCGCTGCGGCCTGCGACCGGTCCGGGTGGCGGAATAGGCAGACGCGCTAGCTTGAGGTGCTAGTGCCCTTTACGGGGCATGGGGGTTCAAGTCCCCCCTCGGACACAGATCATTAACACTAGTGGAAGCCAGGGCCACCCTGGCTTCCACTAGTTGATTCTGCGGGTAGCACACCACCCCCTGCCCCAGCTCCGCGTAAGATCGGCCTTGTCGTCCGGGCAGGCGTGGACGCCCGCGTGAGCGAGTTCCCGATCTGGTGCAGCAGCTCCGCCAGCCCCTCACTGGTGACCGCTTGTTCTGCGGGAACGCCGCGTAGCTCACCCTCCAGCCGAGCGCGTTCCTGCTCGGTCTCGTTGAGCCATTCCGCGACCTGCACGGCGTCGGCGCCCGCGTTGAGCGCGGCACGGTACTGGTTGAGGCGCTGGTCGCAGGTGGCAAGCTGCTTGCGGAGTCCGGCAGCGGCCGCGTTCTCGGTGCCGCGCGCCTGCGCGGTCATCGCCTCGATCGCGGGCCCGATGCGGCTCGGCGAAAACGCTGTGACGAGCCAGGTGTCGATGCCCTTGATGATCTCGGCCTCGCGGAGGTAGACGACCTTGGGGTGGACGACCTTGTTGGCGAGCGCGTACTCGGTCGGAAAGCGGCATCGGTAGTAGGCCTGTCGTTGTTCCAGTTGCCCTGGCTCTTCCGTTCGCAGTACCCACAAGACACCCCCCAGGAAGGCGTATGGACGTGGGGTCCGGTGCGGCTTGTGCGTCGCAGGGCCACGTCCGCGTGAGGCGAGGATGACCTGGGCGCCTTCGAGATCCTCGACCGAGATGAACGTTTCATGGGCCCGCTGTTCGGAACCAGACCCACTGGTCTCGGTCGTTCCAGCGCAGCCTGGCGGTGTGGCGAGGGCGACATCCTCGACGTCGAGCAGGATCTCGTCCTTGCGCTGCTTGTTCCAGACCTGACGACCTGTATAGCGCGGATAGTGATGATGACTCCCCCAGCCGACTCCGAGCAGGCGTAGAGACGTACCACCCTCCCGACTGGCTCGGCGCCCCCTCCTGAGTCGCGCTTCACTAGGTGAACGGTTACGAGGGGCGACGTTTCTTGCAGTTACTCGTCGTGACCAAAAGAAGCTAGAGGTACTTAGCCAACCAGTTTCGTCGAGGACACCAAAACGATCTTTTGGATGCGGTACCGTCTGCGCCGGTAAGGTCGAGATTCGCGTACTTCACCCTGAGAAGGCCACGAGTCTGTGTTGCAATCCCAGTTAGGCACATGATGTCGCGAACGAACAGAAGGGCGAGGCGTCGCCGAAGGCAACGTCAACGCAGCGGTCCGGCGCCGCAGCGATCGCAGAACTCCAATGAGGAGCAGTCCCCCTCCGACGGGCGCGATGCGTCACGCGAGAAAGGATGGATTAGACGGCATGCGTCGGAAATCGCAATCGCACTGGGATCGACTGTCGCCGGGGTACTGATCGGCTGGGCTATCTTACCTTCCCAGGAAATACGCGCCGATCGTTCTGTGCAGGCTGACCAGACAGCACGCTCACAGGCTGGGGAGCCCCTTCGGGCAGAAGCCGGTTACGCTTTTGTACCTCAGGATGGAGTGGTATTCGCCACTGCCACCCCCCTTTCCGCGCAAGAAAAGACCCAGGTGACACTTCCCGAGACGACCCTGCAAGCTATCAGCAATATCCTGGCGCCACATTCTGGCCTACGGATGGCCTACCCTCTTCAACTCAATCGCACCAATGGCCGGATGCTAACGAGGTTAAGAGTAGATCTTGAAGGGAGGCGAGAGAACTCTCTTCTCATTAAAGAGATCAAAGCAAGGATCATTAGACGCGCCCCACCATTGGCAGGCGCCTTCGTCAACGGTCCTCCCCAGGGAGATGGAGACGTCGTTCAACTTGGATTCGACCTGGACTCGTCCGATCTCAGTGCGCGAGAAACAACCGTCCAAGGAGAATTTCGCGGACGCTACATCGACTCCAAGTTCATCACTCTCCAGCGAGGAGAACAGATTCCGATAAATGTGGTCGCAGCTACCGCGAAATACTATTGCGAGTGGGTGATCGAGGTTACTGTATGGACCAACGGTCGCGATCAGAAGATGACCATCGATGATGACGGTCGCCCCTTTCGGTCCACCGCGCTAGCGAATCGCTACCGGCAGGAATTCTGGTTTCAGGCAAGCCGGTTCATAGAAATCCCACCAAAGAACCGGGTTGGCCAAAGATAGTGTTTCACCCAAAGCGCAGCCTACTGATCGCCGTTAGCGCAATCACCCTGGGTGCGGGTGTAAGTTATTCCATCAGGCTCACTACTCAGGTCAATCGCCAGGGCCCCTCAGACAAAAGAGCCGCTCAGGGCAGTCCACACGGCCTGGGCGCAAACCCGGGCATCACCACGGTTAGCGTAACCGCCGGCACAGTGCCACCTCCCGATGAACCATGGGAGCTTGGACTTTCACAGCCGCTGGCCACCACCTCACCACCTTCTGGCATGGATTGCGTCGGCCTCTACGGATGGGCGCGCACACAAGGCGCCCTCAATGTCCAGCATGCTTATTACGTTATTGAAATTAAGACTAGTCGTCGAATGGTCATTCGACCAAACACCATAGAAGGGCGGAACGTGCAAATAATGGCAACTCAGAGTGCTCGTTTTGACATTTCCTGCGAACTCAAGGGTTGGCACCCCCCAACCTCTTATCCTCGGCAGAGGAATATACTTGAACTTAATGACGCCAATGAGTCATTTATCATCTTCAAGAACAGTCGACGCCTCGTCAGTCCAGAGTCCCCAGGACGCTGGGAGTTTGAGGTGATTGCATGGGGGTCAAGCGATGTTCGCTATACACTTGATCTAAACTATGAACGCGATGGGGTGCCGTATCGAATCAGTCTTAGCGATAACGGCAAGCCCTATATGTTGGCTGCACGTAGTGACGGTGCCGGCTACGCTCCCCCAGCGTACGTGTTCGCACGCACCCCTTACCCCCACTTTGCATATCGACCAGCTTTGTGTGGAAATAAGCCCTGCTCGTGAATCCGGCGGAACCTACCTCGCTCGCAGATCAGACCCCAGTCACTCAAGTCTTCCGATTCCAAAATTTCAGGCGGCTTAAGAGCGGAATGTCCAGCCCGGTACATGCAATTGGCGGCTATAAGCCGATGAAGGTGCTCTGAGCGGGTCTTGGCCTAGCAACATAAGCTTTCAAGAGCCGAGTCTCCCCGAAGCTGATCACGCTTACCCGGGAGGCCGCCCGTCCCGTCACCGGCGTTGCCTGGCCCGCCCCCACCGCGTCGCCTCCCGGCTCAGGGGCGGGGAATCCCGCCTCGTCACGGGGTCTGGCCTCTCGGCCTGCTGACACCGGCGTACGCACCAGCACCGCCGGACGAGCCTCGGGTGCCGCCCAGGCGAGTGCGCACCCTGAGCGCGCCGAGCAGGTCCGCGCGATCCTGCCACCGATGCCTCAGGCCAACGCCTGCTTCACCAGCGCGAGGATCCGCGCCTCCACCTCGGCCGTCACTTCGGTCAGGGCGAAACCGGCCGCGCTCGTCCGGCTTCGCCTGGTCGCTGAACCCGAGCGTCACGCAGTAGCGGCAGTGATGACGGCATGGACCCGCTCGGCCATGACCCGGTCCGAGTCCCCATCTCGGCGATCTTCGCGAGCACGTCCCGCTGCGCCACCGGCGCCGGGTTTCCCGCTGCGGCCGCGGGCGGACTCGTGTCCTTCCAGGGCCCATCCGCCTGCGACCGGCCTATGCGGATGGAGTGGGTCCGCCGGCCCGATAGAAGTTGAGGAACATGGCCACGCCGTCGGTGATGAGCTGGTCGGTGGTGGCCGGGTCGATGGTGTCGCCGTAGGTGCTGTGAGCGAAGTGCGGATACAGCACCAGTGAGTACAGCTGAGTGATCGCGAGTTCGATGTTCGCGATGGCCAGGACACCGCGGTCGACCTCGCGTTGCAGGACCACCGCCATGATCGAGCGGAAGCGTCCCGGGCCGTTGACCCTCCATGCCCGGCCCAGTTCGGGGAAGCGGCGGAGCTCGGCGCCGACCAAGGTGCGGAGCGCCAGGAATTCGGGTGTGGCCATGCCGCGGATCCACGCCCGCGCCGTCTCGACCAGAGCCCCCTCCAGGTCGTCGCCGCCGTACAGACATTCCTCGGTGCGGGTCTGCGCCTCGGCGAGCGCGTCTTCCAGCGCGTCGCCGATCACCGCGGTGAACAGGTCTTCCTTGCGGCCGTAGTGGTTGTAGACGGTGACCTTGGAGACGCCGGCCTCGGCCGCGATCTGCTCCATGCCCACGCCGAAGCCCTCGCGCAGGAAGACGCGGCGGGCCGTCTGCACGATCGCGGCCCGTTTGCGTTCTGCCCGCTCGCCGCTGGGTGGTCTGCGTTCTGTGCTCACGACGGGCATCCTACCTGAACTGAACAGTCGAGTTCATATGAACTGGCCTGTACAGTTCACTTCGCCGGCCCCGGGCGATTCCGAAAGGAAGGCGGTGACGGCCGGTGCCCGGCGTCCGTCGAAGCCGGACACGGCGCGGCACGGCCCGGACCGTTCGAGTGGATCCCCCGACCGGGACGGCCCCGACTCTGATTCGTTCGCCTCGGTCCATCTCGCGGGCCGACTCCCCCTAGGGACACACCATGAATGCAATCTCAACTCCCCTATCCGAGGACGTCGTGCGGTTCGATGCCGTGCGCAAGGTCTACGGCAGATCAACGAACACCGTGACCGCTCTCGACGACGTGAGCATCGGTTTGCAGCGGGCCACCTTCACGGCGGTGATGGGCCCTTCCGGCTCGGGAAAGAGCACCTTCCTGCAGTGCGCGGCCGGGCTCGACAGGCCGACGTCGGGGACCGTCCGGCTCGACGGTGTGGATCTGTCGACGCTCGGAGAGCGGGCGTTGACCCGGCTCCGCCGCCAGCGGGTCGGCTTCGTCTTCCAGTCGTTCAACCTGCTTCCCCCGTTGAACGTGGTGGACAACGTCACGCTGCCGCTCCGGCTGGCAGGGCACAGACCCAAGAAAGCCGAGGTGGAAGATGTGATCGAGCGGGTCGGCCTGGCCGATCGCCGCGCGAGCAGGCCCGGTGAGCTGTCGGGCGGGCAGCAGCAGCGCGTCGCCATCGCGCGAGCCCTGATCACCCGGCCGGCGGTGGTCTTCGGTGACGAGCCGACCGGCGCGCTGGACACCCGTACGGCGCGTGAGGTTCTGGTGCTGTTGCGGGAGGCCGTCCAGAAGGCGGAACAGACGGTGGTGATGGTCACCCACGACCCGGTGGCCGCCGCGCACGCCGACCGTGTGCTGTTCCTGTCCGACGGCCGGATCGCGGGCTCGCTGGACCGGCCCACGGTCGAGGAGGTCGGCGCGCGCATGACCCGCCTCGGCGCGCGGGCCGGCGAGCCGGTCGCGCAGGGCGGTGCCCGGTGATCCGGATCGCGCTCCGCACCCTGCGCTTCCACAAGGCCGGTCTCCTCGCGTCGTTCATCGCGATGTTCCTGGGCGCGGCGATTGTGATGGGCTGCGGCGGGTTGCTGGAGACCGGCGTGCACAGCGCGGCGCCGCCTCAGCGGCTGACGGCCGCGCCGATCGTGGTCACCGGCGATCAGCGGTACCACGGCACGGCGGCCGACGAGGTCTTCCCCGAGCGGGTCCACCTGGACGCGCGGCTGGCCGGCGAGCTCGCGGCGGTCCCCGGCGTCGCCGCCGTCGCGCCGGACGTGTCGTTCCAGAGCTCGTTGTCGCGGGGGCCCCGGGCCGGTGTGCCGGTGACCGGCCACGGCTGGTCGTCGGCCCGGCTCGCGCAGTACAAGATCGAGACGGGGGTGCCGCCCTCCGGACCAGGTCAGGTCGTGGTGGACACGCGCCTGGCCGAGCGGGCCGGGCTGCGGCCCGGCGGGCAGGTCGAACTGGTCGTGCGCGGCGCCGCCGAACGGTACGAGATCTCGGGGCTGGTGACCGGTGACGGGAGCGTGTTCGTCTCCGATGCCGGGGCCGCCGCGGCGGCGGGCCGTCCCGGCATGGTCGGCGCCATCGGTGTGTTCGTCGCCGCGGGAGCCGACGTCGGGCAAGTCCGGAAAGCCGTGGAGAAGTCCGTCGCGGGCCGGCAGATCTCGGTGCTGACCGGTGACGAACGCGGCCGGGCCGAGGACCCGGGTGTCGTCACCGACGGCGACGACCTGGTGGCGCTCGCGGCCGCGTTCGGCGGCCTGTCGGCCATGGTCACCGTGTTCATCATCGCCGCCACCCTGGGCCTGTCGATCCAGCAGCGGCAGCGGGAGATGGCCCTGCTCCGCGCGATCGGCACCACCCCGGGCCAGCTGCGCCGGCTGATCCTCGGCGAGACGATACTCCTGGCCGTGGTCGCCACCGCGCTGGCCGGGCCGGCCGGCCCCTACGTGGGCAGGTGGCTGCTCGATGCCTTCGCCGGCGCCGGCGTGGTGCCGGACACGATCGTGTACCGCGCCGGCAGCGGCCCGCTGATCGTCGGGGTGGCGGCCGCGTTGCTCGTCGCGCTCGGCGCCGCGTTCATCGCGGCCCACGGCGCGGCGCGCACCCGACCGACCGAGGCGCTGGCCGAGGCCTCCCTGGGGCGGCGCCGGTTCAGCCGTGTCCGCCTCGGGCTCGCCGTCCTCTTCCTCAGCGGCGGCGCCGCACTCGCGGTGGGCACCGCGGGCGCGGACGGACCGGATGCGGCCGGGGTCGCGACCCCGGCGGCGATGGTGTGGACGGCCGGGTTCGGGCTGCTCGGCCCCGTTCTCGTCAGGGCCGTCACAGCGATGATGCACCGGCCGATGCGCGCGGTGTCCGGGAACGCCGGCCGTCTCGCCACCGCCAACGTCAGGGCGCGCATCACCCGGCTCACCAGTGCGGTGCTACCGGTCATGCTCGCCACCGGGTTGGCCCTTGCCCTCACCTACATGCAGACCACTCAGTCCAGCGGATCGGACAAGGCGTTCGAGGAGCACCTGCGGGCCGACCTCGCGGTCACCTCGGAGTCCGGCCTGCCGCTGGACCTGGTCGACACGGTCAAGGCCCAGCCGGGAGTCGCGGCCGCCACCGCCCAGGTCACCAGCCTCGGCTTCATCGAGCCCGAAGGACTGGCAGGTCCGGTCGTGGCCGAGGGGGATGGGGGCGAGAACGCGCCAGACGTCCCCGCCATGTCGCTGCTGGGCGTCACCCCCGAAGGGATCGCCCAGACGACCGCGTACCGCGCGGCCAGCGGCAGCCTGGACGCGCTGCACGGCGACACCGTCGCCCTGCCGACCCGGTACGCCGGCGGCCGCAAGCTCGGCGACCCGGTACCGATGCGGCTCGGCGACGGCACGCGGGTCGAGCTGAAACTCGTCGCCACCGTGAACGGCAGGCGTGGCTACGAGACCGCGTTGCTGCCCGCGTCGGTCCTCATCGGGCACACCGACTCCGGCCTCGTACCACAGATCATGGTGAGCACCCGGCTCGGAACGGACCGGGCCAAGCTGGCGGCGACGCTGTCCGCGCTGGCCGAACAGCACCCCGGACTCCGGGTCGCGGACCGCGATGCGCTCTCTCTCGCCCGGCAGGACCAGGACAACACCCAGGCGTGGATGGCCTATCTGGTGCTCGCCGTCGTCGTCGGCTACGCAGCGATCGCCCTCGTCAACTTCCAGGTCCTCGCGGCCGTCGAAAGACGGCGCGACTTCTCCCTGCTGCGGCTCGTCGGCGCCACCCGCCGGCAGGTCATGCAGATGATGGCGATCGAGGCCGTCCTGGTCTGCGCCGCGGGCGTCGTCCTCGGAGCGCTGATCGCGGCGACGACGCTGATGCCGCTCAGCCTGAGCGTGCTGGGATCGGTGACCCCGGCGGGACCCTGGTGGAGCGCCGCGGCGGTCGCCGGGGGCGCCCTCGCGCTCGTCCTGGCCGCCACGCTCCTGCCCACCTTGGCCCTGTTGCGCCACCGACCCGGCAACGCGGTGGTCGGCATCCACGAGTAGCCGACGCGTCACAGGCAACGGGCTTCCGGCCAGCAGCCACGATGGAGGCCCCAGGGAAGGGTCAGGTCAGCCACCGCGGACTGCCCTGCCCCTCCCTGGAGCCCTCACCCGGGGCAGACCGCAAGGGTCGAGGTCGGGCGCGGTTCCGTCTCGGGCATGGAAGGTGCGGCGATAGGCCGCAGGCGAGATGCCGATGATCGCGCGGAAGTGCTGCCGGAGGGAGGACGAGGCACCGAACCCGCTCTGTTCGGCGACGTGGTCGATCGGGAGGTCACTGCCCTCCAGCAGTTGACGGGCTCGTTCCACTCGTTGCCTGATGAGCCACTGGCCTGGTGTCATCCCGACCTCGTCGCGGAACCGGCGCGTGAAGGTGCGCACGCTCGTCCGCGCGTGGGCGGCGAGTTCGGCCAGCGTCACCGGCCGGTCCAGGTGCTTCAGCGCCCAGGCCCGAGTGTCGGCCGTTGTCGCTTGCGACGGTTCGGGGATGGGCCGTTCGATGTACTGCGCCTGGCCGCCGTCGCGCCACGGAGGTACGACGCAACCGCGGGCCACGCGATTCGCGACTTCGCTGCCGTGGTCCAGCCGGACCAGATGCAGGCACAGGTCCACTCCGGCGGCGGCACCCGCAGAGGTGAACACATCGCCGTCATCGACGAACAGGACGCCAGGATCGACCCTGACAAGGGGGAACATACCCTGGAAGTGCTCGGCCTCCCGCCAATGCGTCGTGGCCGGACGGTCGTCCAGCAGTCCCGCCGCGGCCAGGACGTACGACGCTGTACAGATCGACACAATACGGGCGCCTGGTCGGATATAAGACAACGCCTTGGCCGTGGGCTCGGGCAGGCGGCCATGCTCGCGCACCGGCCCGAGGGCGTTGGAAGGTGGGATCACCACCGTATCGGCGCCGCCCACCGCCTCGGCGCCGCACTCGACGCCGATGGTGAATCCCGCACTGCTGGTCACCGGTCGACCGTCGACCGTACACGTGATGACCTCGTACAGCGGTTCGCCATCGGCCCCCACGGCGTCGCCGAAGATCCTCGATGGAATGCCCAACTCGAACGGAATGACGCCGTCGAGTGCGAGGACGGCCACACGATGCATGGCCAGATCCTGGCACAAGGTGACCTTCAGGCCAATGGTGGCC
This sequence comes from Actinomadura sp. NPDC049753, assembly GCF_040674655.1. Classification (NCBI taxonomy): domain Bacteria; kingdom Bacillati; phylum Actinomycetota; class Actinomycetes; order Streptosporangiales; family Thermomonosporaceae; genus Actinomadura; species Actinomadura sp. NPDC049753. Next base: position 17,739 of record NZ_JBFARL010000103.1, read on the forward strand.
GTCCGCCGACACAGACAGTCTGGGCGTCGGGCGTTCGAGGCGGCGCCCGGCACGTCGAAGAGGAGCACAGACAGCATGGACGAGACCGCCCAGCAGATGCGGGCCATCACCGTCGAGTCATGGGGAGGACCGGAGTTCCTGCGGGAGGTGAGACGTCCCCGGCCCGAGCCCGGGCCATGCGAGATCCTGGTGCGGGTCCACGCGGCCGGGGTCAACGCGACCGATTGGAAACAGCGGGCGAGCGGCGGCCTCGGGTTGTGGGAGGATCCGCCGGCCGTCGGCTGGGACGTCTCGGGGACGGTCGAGGCGGTCGGCATGGGGGTGACGCTGTTCGAGGAAGGGGACGAAGTCTTCGGTATGCCGCGTTTCCCGCATCAAGCCGGGGCGTACGCCGAGTACGTGACAGCGCCCGCCCGGCACTTCGTCCGCAAACCGCCGAATATCGACCACACAGAGGCGGCCGCCCTGCCGCTGGTCTCGCTGACGGCCTGGCAGGCGTTCTTCGATACCGCGCACCTGCGGCCCGGCCAGCGGGTGTTGGTTCACGCGGCCGCCGGCGGCCTCGGTCACATCGCCGTCCAGATCGCCAAGGCGTTCGACGCCCACGTCACGGGGACCGCACGCCGCGATAAGCACCCGTTCCTGCGGAGACTGGGCGCCGATGACCTCATCGACTACACCGCCACGGACTTCACGACCGCGGTCAAGGACGTCGACATCGTGCTCGACACCATCGGCGGAGACTACGGACCCCGGTCCCTGAGCGTCCTGCGCTCTGGGGGAACGCTGGTCTCGCTCGCCTCACCGGCCGACGACGCTCTGAGACCGCAAGCCGCAGCCCTCGGCATCCGGGCCGGATTCATGCTCGTCGAACCGGACAACGCGGCCCTGACCGCCATCGCCGACCTCGCCGCCACCGGCCGGCTCCGACCCACGATCGAGACCGTGCTGCCCTTGTCACAGGCCGCCGAGGCGCACGTCCTGGGCGAGACCGGCCGCACCACCGGCAAGATCGTCTTGAAGGTGGCGGCATGACCACGGGCCGGCCTTCCCAGAAGTAGTGGGAGGGCACCGGCGCGGGTGGCGGGTCAACCTGCCACTCGGGTCGCCCGTGGCGCCCGCTCTCGAAGGAGACGCATGCTCGCCGCCCGGCTGAAGATCCCTCGTGCGAGCGAGGTCGGCGCGCCCGCACCGCCCCGATACTGGGGGGATGTCGGATCGGTTGCGCGGTTTCGGTCCCCCGACGTGGCTGCGGCGCGGGGGTGGCGGACGGCTTGTGGACGTGCTGGTGGCCGCGGCGGTCGCCGTCCCGGTCTTCGTGCCGTTCGCGACGGCGCCGGAGGTGACGCCGCTCGGTGTGGTGTTCAACCTCGGCACGGTCGTCCCGCTCGTGTGGCGGCGCCGGGCGCCGTTCGCGATCGCGCTGGTGGTCGCGTGCTTCGCCATGGGGGTGTCGCTGCACCACCGGCCAGGCCAGATGCTGCAGTACGGCGCACTGGTGGCGATCTACACCCTCGCCGACCTGGGGCGGCACCGCTGGCAGCGGTGGGGTTTCATCGGCGTGATCGTGGCGTCGATCCCGCCCGGCGCGCTGCTTGTGAAGAACAACGACGCGGGCGAGTTCATGTTCACGCTGCTGCTGCCCATGACGGCGTTCCTGCTCGGCACGTTGGCGCGGACCGCGCGGGAGCGGTCGAACGCGCTGGTGGAACGATCCGCGCAGCTCGAACGCGAACGCGAGGCGCTCGAACGCGAACGCCAGGCCGAGGCGGCGCGCGCGGCGGCGGAGGAACGGGCCCGCATCGCCCGCGACATGCACGACGTGCTCGCGCACGCCGTCAGCCTCATGGTCGTCCAGGCAGAGGCCGGTCCGGTGGTCGTCCACACCGATCCCGGGCAGGCCGAACGGGTCTTCGACGCGATCGCCGACGCCGGCCGGGACGCGATGGCCCAGCTGCGGCGCACGCTGGGCGTGCTGAAGGACGAGCAGGACCACGGCGTACGCGCGCCTCAGCCGACCATCGCCGCGCTGCCCGGCCTGGTCGAGCACGTCAACCGCACCCAGGTCCGCGTGCGGCTCACGGTCGAGGGCGTGCGCCGTGACCTGGCCGCCGACGCCGACCTGGCGGCGTACCGCATCGTGCAGGAGGCGCTCACCAACACGGTGAAGCACGCCGGCGCGCGGGCGGCCGAGGTCCTGCTCCGCTGGACCGACCACGAACTGGAGATCACGGTGACGGACGACGGGCGGGGCCGGGACGGAGCCGATCCGGGCTGGCGGCGGGGCGGCGACGGCCTCATCGGCATCGGTGAACGTGCCGCCGCCTGCGGCGGGACGGCCGAGGCCGGTCCCCTGCCGGGCGGCGGGTTCCGGGTCTCGGCGACGCTGCCCTGCGCCGCGGCGGTGGCCGCGTGATCCGGGTGGTGCTCGCCGACGACCAGGAGCTCGTCCGCACCGGCTTCGCGATGATCCTGGACGCGCAGCCCGACATCGAGGTGGTGGGCGAGGCGGACGACGGCGCCGCCGCGATCGCCGCGGTGAACGAGCACGACCCCGACGTCGCGCTGCTCGACATCCGCATGCCGGGCATGGACGGCATCGAGGCCGCGAAGGCCGTGTGCGCCGAGACCCGCACCCGCGTGATCATGCTCACCACGTTCGACCAGGACGACTACGTCTACGACGCGCTCTACGCCGGGGCGAGCGGGTTCCTGCTCAAGGACGTGCGCCGCGACGACCTCGTGCACGCGGTCCGGGTGGTGGCGGTGGGGGAGTCGCTGCTCGCGCCCAGCGTCACCCGCCGCCTGATCTCCGACATCACGCGCAACCGCCCGCGCGCCGGCGCGGCGGTCTCCGACCGCCTGTCGGTCCTGACCGAGCGGGAGCGCGAGACCCTGCGCCTGCTGGGCCGCGGCCTGTCGAACGCGGAGATCGCCGCGGCCATGGTCGTCAGCGAGCACACCGTGAAGACCCACGTGAGCAACGTCCTGGCCAAGCTCGGCATCCGCGACCGCACCCAAGCCGTCATCGCCGCGTACGAGACCCGGCTGATCGAGCCCTCCTGAGGGGCGGCTCCCTCGCACGAGGGAGCCGCACCCCGTTTCTCCCCCGCACCACCGACGCCCGAAGACCCCCCGTGACGGCGATCCCCCGGACCACCGCTCTCCCTGAAGATCGAAAACGCAGGGACGCAAGCCTCGACCTCCGGGAGAACCGCTCATGACCAGGATCGCCTTCCATCTCGCCCCCGCCCTCATGCTCGCCTACGGTGTCGTCCGGCTGATCGACGGCCGCGACGGGCAGCACGGGCCCGGACCCGCCTGGACGGTGGGCCATCTGCTCTTCCTGGGGTCGCTGCTCCTGTACGGGGCGGTGATCGCGGGCCTGTGGCGGCGCATGCCGGTCGCGGAGGGCGGCAGGGCACGCCGGATCACCGCCGGCGCCCTCACCGCGGTGGCCGCCGTCGGGCTGGTCACCTTCATCCGTGTCGCGATCATCGACATCGTCGTCGGCCTGCGGGCGGCGGACGCCGCCGAGAAGAGCGCGCTCTCCGACCGGTACGCGGATGTTCCGGCCGTGCTCCCCCAGGCGTTCTACGAGATCGGGCCGGTGCTCTTCATGGTGGGCCTGACCGCGCTGCTCGTCCAGTACGCGGTCGTCGGCCCCCGGCGCGGGGCGGCCGCCGCGAGCCCCGTCCTCGTCGTCCTCGCATTCGTGGTCATCACGGCCGACCTGGACCTTCTGCCGGCGGGTGCGGCGCTGATCTGGCTCGCTCTCTTCCCGCACACCCGCGAGCAGAGCCGGCCCGTCCCCGCGCACCGCACGGCCAAGGCCCCCGCGGCGGCCTAGCCGGACGCGACCACCCATCACCACCGGACTCAGGGAAGCAAACATGATCAAGCAAAGGCGTGCGCTGCGCGGCGCATTCGCCCTGGCCGTGGCGGCCGGTGTCGCGGTGAGCGCACTGACCGGCACCGGCACGTCGCAGGCCGACGGCGCCGACCAGGCCGAGCTGCGCCGGATCCTGAACCGGCTGACCACGGTCGACGGCGGACCCGGGGCGCTCCTCCACCTGCGGGACCAGCACGGCAGCACGGTGCTGACCAGCGGCGTCGCGGACGTGAGCAGTCAGGCGCCGGTCCTCCGCGACAGCAGGTTCCGGATCGGCAGCATGACCAAACCGTTCGTGGCCGTGGTCGTGCTTCAGCTGGTGGGAGAGCACCGCGTCTCGCTCGACGCGCCGGTGGAACGGTATCTGCCCGGTGTCCTCCGCGGAGACGGCGAAGCCGGGCGGAAGATCACCGTCCGCCGGCTGCTGCAGCACACCAGCGGCGTACCGGACTACCTCGCCTACCTGAACCCGCAGGAGATCCTCAAGGACCCGCTCGCCCACCGCGACACCCGCGACCTGGTGGACATCGCGCTCGCCCATCCGCCGGTCTTCGCGCCGGGCACCGGCTGGAGCTACTCCAACACCGACTACCTGCTGGCCGGCATGCTCATCGAGAAGGTGACCGGCCACACCTGGGGCGAGGAGATCCAGCAGCGCGTCATCACCCCGCTGGGCCTGCGCGAGACGTCAGTACCGGAGGACGCCTCGGCGATCCCTGGACCGCACCCGCGCGGGTATGTGCGGCCAGGCCGGGACGCACCGCTCATCGATCTCACCGCGTTCAACCCCTCGGTCGCGGGCCCGTCCGGCGGGATGGTCTCCAGTGGCGGCGATGTCGACCGGTTCCTGGGCGCGCTCCTCGGCGGCGGGCTGCTGCGCCCGGCCCAGCTGCGGGAGATGATGAGGACGCGGCCGACCGGCGCCCCGGACGGCCGGGCCTACGGCCTCGGCCTGGAGAGCAGGCCGCTGCCCTGCGGCGGCCTGTACTGGGGGCACGGCGGTGACATCTTCGGGTACGAGACCGCGAGTGGCGCCACGGTCGGCGGCGGTCAGGCGACGGTCATGGTGAACCTCGACCCGGGTGGCTCGGACGCGCAGAGCGACGACATGAAGACCGCCGTCCAGACGGCGCTCTGCCAGGGCCGGTCCACGGCCTCCCAGTAGCGCACAGCTCGAAGGCCGGACGGGGGCCCCGTCCGGCCTTCGAGCGGCTGGGAAGTCAGCTGGTGTGGCGGGTTTGGGCGGGGACGTTGAAGCCGTTGACGCGGACGTCGGGCTTGGCGGACGTGGCGGCGTAGCGGGCGGTGATGGTCTGCTGCTCGCCGGGCCAGAGCGTGACGTCGTTGTCGCTCCAGCGGATCGGCAGCACCTGCTTGCCGCCGGCGAACAGGTCGGCCCGGGTGAAGACGGCCGGAGTGCCGCCGTGGCCGACGTTGCGGACGGTCACGCTCGTCACCGTCTCGCGGCCCTCGCGGTGGGTGGTGGCCTCGACCTTGATATCGGCGGGCCCGAGGGAACGCAGGCCGGTCAGGTCGGCGTAGCCGTCCTTCTGGAAGACCGCGAACCCGTTGGACGGGGTGTACTGGCCGGGCGCGTGCGTCTTCGGCCAGTCGACCTGGTCGGCCTTCGTCGACAGCCAGTACACGTTGCGGCTGACGACCTCGGAGCCGCGGGTGAGGGTGAGCTTCTCGAAGTAGGTCTTGGAGATCCCGGCCGGGACCTTCGGGCGCAGGACCGTCCGGACGTCCTGGCTGCCCAGCGCCCCGACCGGCGCGGTGGCGGTGGCGCGGACCTTGCCGTCGAGGTCGATGATCTGGGCGGTGGCGCGCAGGCCGTCCTGGCGGGCGCCGGTCAGGTTGGCGACCTTGATGGAGCCGTCGTCGTAGGAGTACATGACGTGGAGGGGCTCGTTGGCCTTCTTCGCGCCGAAGTAGACGCCCGGCTGGTCGAAGTCGGTGCCGTACATGCTCCACTGGAGCGACGGCCACGCCTTGTTCAGCATCCAGTAGATGATCCCGGTGCTCGGGTTCGCCTTGTCGGTGGAGTTGCCGATGTACGACTCGAACTGCGCGCGGGTGACCTCGTACTCACCGAGCTGGACGGTCTTCTGGTAGGAGGCGGCGTCCTTCCAGGGGCCGTACCGGTGCCACAGCGGGGTGTTGTAGACGCCCATCCGGGACAGGCGCGTGTAGTCGGCGTAGAGGAACGTGTGGTACATGTCCTGGCCGGCGGTCTGGCCCTGCGCGGTCGCCGGGTCCCAGATCTTCTTCTGCTCGTCCGGGGGGAGGAAGCGGTTCAGCGAGTCCTGGGTCGGGATGGTGTTCCCGGTGCTGACCTCGGTGTCGAAACCCCAGGCGCTGCCGGTCATGCTGAGCGTCGGGTCGGCGGTGTTGACGGTCTCCCGCCTGTTGTTCCACAGGGCGTTGGGCGGGAAGTAGTTGTAACCGCCCTCCTTGGTGCCGGCCGGGCCGAGCTTGGGCGACGACTTGTACTCCGCCGCGGCGACCTGCGGGAGCCGGAAGTCGGCGCGCTCGAACGCCTTCAGGTAGAGGGCCTCCTTCTCCCGGTCGGGCGCGTCGTCGCTGCCCTGGAAGAAGGTGAAGACGCTCGGGTGGTCGCGGAGCCGTTCCGCCATCGTGCCCCCCTGGTTGGACGCGTTGGCCTTGACGTCGTCCGACCAGGTCGACGTCTTGGCCTCCCAGAGGCCGCAGCACTGCCAGCCCGGCATGGCGAGGACGCCCGCCCGGTCGAGCTGGGCGAACATGTCGTCGGGCGGGAAGTTGCCCTCGAACCGGACCGCGTTCAGACCCATGTTCCGGATGTAGGAGATCTGGTCGGAGACGTTGGACGGGGAGTAGCGCAGGAAGAGGTCGGGCGACCATCCGGCGCCGCGGATGACCAGCGGCTTGCCGTTGACGATGAACTGCCGGTAGCCGTCCTTGCCGTGGGTCTTGCCGGGGACGGGTTCGGTGAGCCGAGACGTCACCGTCCGGATGCCGAAGTCCTCGGCGGCGGCGCTGGACACCGTTCCGCCCACGGACGCGTCCAGCGCGAGGTGGTACATCGGCTGGGCGCCCATCTGGTACGGCCACCACACGGCCGGGCGCTCCAGGTGCAGTCCGGGGCAGTCCGCCTTGCCGATCGCGACGGCGCGGGTCGCGTGCGCGGGCACCGTGACCGTGGTCTTGCAGGCGACGCGGGTGGAGCCGCGCGTCACCGTGCCGGACACGACCACCCGCTGCGCCGACCCGGTGTTGTTGCGCACGTCGGCCTTGACGGTCAGGTCGGCGGTGGACAGGTCACGGGCGTTGTCCTGCAGGACGTGCAGGTTGCGGACCGAGACCGGGCCCTCCTGGACGATCTGCGGCGCGTACTGCAGCCCCGTGTTCTGGTCGGGTGCCATCGGGTTCCAGTCGACCTGGTTCTGGGTCAGGTAACGCATGGGCGTGTCGAACTTGGTGATGTCGGCGTCGTTGCGCGAGACGTCGAGCGCGATGGCGTTCGCCCCGTCCCGGACGTAGGGCGTGATGTCGTACTCCAGCCGGCTGTACGAGCCCTGCAGCTGCGCGCCTCCGGCGATCTTCTCGCCGTTGATCCAGAGGTCGGCCTTTCCGGAGACGCCGTTCATCACCAGGGAGGTGCGGCCGCCTTTCCGGGGGTGGACGGTGAGCTGGTCGCGGTACCACCAGTTCACGTCGAACTGCTCGGCCGGGACCTTCGCCATGGTGTCGTTGTGGAAGATGTTCGGGTACCGGCCGTTCTCCAGCAGGCCCGCCATCAGAGTCTCGGGCCGGGACAGCGGCAGCCAGCCCTTGGTCGAATAGTCCGGCTTGGAGATCTCGGCGCCGGTGTCGTTCGTGTCGGCGGACGATCGGATCGCCCAGCCGGAGGTCAGTTCCGTGGTCCCGGAGGACCGGATCCTCTGCACGGCCGGCCGGTGCCCGGGGAAAGCGTGGGCCGGCATCACCGGGGCCAGCGTCCCGGCGAGGGCGAGCGCGGCGCACAGCGCCGTGGTTCGAGTCCTGGACCCGCTCATGTGTCCATCTCCCCTTCGTGCGGCCGGAGCCGGGCGCTTCCCGGGGGCCGATGACACCAATGCTCGGGCCGGGGGCGCCCCTCGGGCCGTAGGGGCAGGACGTCAATGGGGGTAGTGCTAAGCCCACTTCGCGACCGGGGCGGTGGGCCGTGGCCGTGCCGGCCTCAGCGGCTCAGGGCGGTCTCGTGTTCCACGCGCGACAGTTTCTCCGGGTTGCGCACGTGGTAGGCGCCGGTGACGTAGCCGCCCTCGACCCGCACCGCCAACACGCCGTCGACCTCGCCGTTGACTCGGACGAGCAGCCCCGGGCCGCCGTTGACCTCCACCAGCTCGACCGACCTCTCGGCGTCGCGCTTCCACCACCCCGCGGCCAGCAGGCGGGCCACGTTCTCCGCGCCCGCGACGGGCCGCGGCAGGGCGTGCCTCACTCCGCCGCCGTCGCTCAGGGCGACGACGTCCGGTGCGAGGATGTCGAGCAGGCTTTGCAGGTCGCCGGTCTCGACCGCTCGCTGGAAGGCCTGGAGTGCCGCTCGGGTCTCGGCGGGGGAGGCGATGCCGCGTGGTCGGCGCGCGGCCACGTGCGCCCGCGCCCGGTAGGCGAGCTGGCGGACCGCGGCCGTGCTCTTGCCGACGGCGTCGGCGATCTCGTCGTAGTCGAGGCCGAACACCTCGCGCAGCACGAACACCGCCCGCTCGGTCGGCTGGAGAGTCTCCAGCACCAGCAGCATCGCCATCGAGACGCTCTCGGCGAGTTCGACGTCCTCGGCCACGTCGGGCGTGGTCAGCAGCGGTTCGGGCAACCACGGACCGACGTAGGACTCCTTGCGCCGTCCGAGTGCGCGCAGGCGGTCCAGCGCCTGCCGGGTGACGATCCGCACCAGGTAGGCGCGCTGCTCCCGGACGGTGGCCGTATCGACGTCCACCCAGCGGAGCCAGGTCTCCTGCAGGACGTCCTCGGCGTCGGTGGCCGAGCCGAGCATCTCGTAGGCGACGGTGAAGAGCAGGTTGCGGTGGGCGACGAACACCTCGGTGGCGGAGTCCACCGAGTTCGCGGGCTCGGCTTTCCCCGTGGTCCGTTCCGTGCGCTCGCTCATCCCCGGCTCCTGCCTGTCCGTTCCCACCCCTGCCTCGTGCACTGGACGTCGCCGCCCGCCGATTTGTAACACCCCCGCTCGGGTGGCCTACGTCACATCGCCCGGCTGTTACGGGGGCCGGTGTGCCGGCGTCTCGTGTTCGTCAGGACGCCGCGGGACGAACGGTCCCTGGCGGGGCCTGACCTCACCACGTCCATACATACAGGTCAGGAAGGGACGACATATGACCACCAGCAGCTTCGCGGTGGCGGGAGCCACCGGACGGCAAGGGAGGTAACCGACACATGGCCGAGTCAGCCTCACCCGAGAACGTTCCCGTCCGGCCCGGCCGGGCCTCCGACGCCCCGCCACGTCCCCACCCCCGCCGGTGGTGGGGGCTGGTGGTCATCGCCCTCGCCCAGCTGATGGTGGTGCTGGACATGACCATCGTCAACATCGCCCTGCCGTCCGCCCAGCGCGACCTCGGCATGACCGACGGCAACCGGCAGTGGGCCATCACCGCCTACACCCTCGCCTTCGGGGGCCTGCTCCTGCTCGGCGGACGCCTCGGCGACCTGTTCGGGCGCAAGCGCGCCTTCATCACCGGCCTGCTCGGCTTCGCCGCGGCCTCCGCGCTCGGCGGCGCCGCCACCGGCCCCGGCATGCTGTTCGCCGCCCGCGCCCTGCAGGGCGTCTTCGCCGCGCTGCTGGCCCCCGCCGCGCTGTCCCTGCTGACCACGACCTTCACCGACCCGCGCGAACGCGGGAGGGCGTTCGGCGTGTTCGGCGCCATCGCCGGCGCGGGCAGCGCGATCGGCATGCTGCTCGGCGGCCTCATGACCGAGTACCTGGACTGGCGCTGGTGCCTGTACGTCAACACCCCGGTGGCCGTCGTAGCAGTGGTCGGCGCCGTGGTGATGCTCCGAGACCCCGGCCGCAGGGCCGGTGCACAGTTGGACGTCCTGGGCGCCGCGCTGGGCTCCGCCGGCGTGCTTTCCATCGTCTACGGCTTCAGCGAGGCCGAGTCCCGGGACTGGGGCGACCCCCGGGTGCTGGCCCTCCTCATCGGCGGCGTGCTGGTCCTCGGGCTGTTCTCCCTGTGGCAGACCCGCGCCCGGACGCCGCTGCTGCCCCTGCACATCGTCAAGGACCGCCAGCGGGCGGGCGCCTACCTGACGATGGCCCTGGTCACCGTCGCCATGTTCGGCGTCTTCCTCTTCCTGACCTTCTACCTCCAGGGCATCAAGGGGTGGTCGCCGCTGAAGACCGGCACGGCCTACCTGCCGATGACCGCGTGCATGGTGATCGGTTCCACGCAGATCTCGGTGCGGCTGCTGCCCAGGGTGCCGGTCCGGGCGCTGATCATCCCTGGCCTGGCGCTGGCCGCCGGCGGGCTGGCCGTCCTGGCCTCCATGGACGTCCACGCCACGTACCTCGGCCGCGTCCTGCCCGGCATCTGCATGATGGGCCTCGGCATGGGCGTCACCTTCATGGCGGCCATGTCCACGGCCACCGGCCGCGTCGCCCCGCAGGAGCAGGGGGCGGCCTCGGCGACCCTCAACACCATGCAGCAGGTGGGCGGATCGGTCGGCACCGCGCTCCTCAACACGATCGCGGCGAGCGCGACCACGGACTGGCTGACCGGCCACGGGGTCGATCCCGCTCAGCGGACTCCACAGGTGAGGGCCGCGCTCGCGGAGGCGACCGTGCACGGCTACTCCGTGGCGACCTGGACCTCCGCGGGCATCATCCTGCTGGCCGCGCTGGTCGCGGGCGTCTTCATCAACGCCAAGGCGCCGGACCGGCAGACCGGACCGGCGGCCGCCGCCCCGACGGCCGCCGACCGCGAGGGCGGGGCCGCC
>NZ_JBFARL010000104.1:0-28578 GCF_040674655.1 Actinomadura sp. NPDC049753
GGGGCTGAACGCGCTGATGTACGGCCCGGTGCTCGGCGGAGCGGCCGGCTGGGCGTCCGTCAGCCTGTCCCCGCTGAACGGGGAGTCACTGGCGAGAGGCTGCTTTGAACTGACTGGTCAGTACAAACTTAGCTCTGCTGAGAACCTCGCGAATCCACCCGAGCGGTGACATCAGACACGTGACCCCCACGACCGAGGTCACACAAATCAGTCCTGTGAGTTAAGTCACAAACGCCACATCCAGCCAGGGGGGCGACGAGATCGCTATTGGACGGGCCGTCTGATCTGACAGACTCCGGGGATGACCGAGTCGTCACACGCGCACCGCGGGCTGGCCGCGCTCATGGCCGGGATGGGCGCCCTCCACATGATCGCTCCGAAGCCGTTCGACGCACTCGTCCCCGAGCGGCTCCCCGGCGGCGCGCGGACCTGGACCCACCTCAGCGGCGTCGCCGAGCTGGCCTGCGCCGCGGCCCTCGCCCGCCCCCGCACCCGCAGGGCGGGCGCGCTCGCCACGGCGGGCCTGATGGCGGCGGTCTTCCCCGCCAACGTCAAGATGGCCCGCGACTGGCGCCACCGCCCCCTGCCCCTCCGCGCGGCCGCCTACGCCCGCCTTCCCCTCCAGGCCCCCCTGGTGGCCTGGGCCCTCCACGTGGCCCGCCAGGCCGACTGAGAACCCGTCCACGCGGCGTGACCGGTGCCTTATAAGATCGACCACCGCAACGACCCGAGTAGCCGCGATCGCGTCCGAAGGCAGGTTCGAGCTTGCGAGAACCTGATCGCGCAGCGAGCCTCCAAGGCGAGACGGAGCGATGCCGGCGATCGCCCGCGTTTCTCGACGATGGAGGGCCGCCAGGCCCGAAGGAGGAGAAAAACGCAGTTGGGTACAGAACCACTCCGTCTGGAAGATCCTGCTGACATCGGCGGGTATCCGCTGCTGGGGCGCCTGGGCGCGGGGGGCATGGGGCAGGTCTATCTGGGGCTGACCGCCAGCGGGCGGCATGTCGCGCTCAAGGTGATCCGGGAGGACTTCGAGGGGCCGACGGCGCTGGCCCGGTTCCGGCGCGAGGTGGCGACCGTCGAGCGGGTGCGCAGCAGGTTCGCCGCCGCGATGGTCGGCGCCGGCCTGGACGCGCCGCCGTACTGGCTGGCGACGGAGTACGTCCCCGGGCCGACGCTCCGGCAGGCGGTGGCCGCGCACGGGCCGCTGCCTCCCGAGACCTGCGTGCGGCTGCTCGCGGAACTGGCGCAGGGGCTGCTGGAGATCCACCGGCACGGCGTCCAGCACCGCGACCTCAAGCCGGGCAACGTGATCCTCGCCCCGGACGGCCCGCGGCTGATCGACTTCGGCATCGCGCGCGGCGAGGGCCAGACGCAGATCACCCAGACCGGCGCGTGGAACGGCACCCCCGGTTTCGTCGCGCCCGAGGTGGTCCGCGAGCAGCAGCCCCTTCCCGCGTCGGACGTGTTCTCGCTCGCCGGGACGGTCGCCTACGCCGCGACGGGACGGCCCCCGTTCGGCGGCGGGCGCATCGAAGCGATCATCCACCGCACGCTCAGCGGTGAGATCGACCTGGAGGGCGTCGACCCGCGCGTCGCCGGGCTGGTCCGGCAGTGCGCCGCGAAGGAGCCCGAGGCCAGGATCACGCTGGAGCGGCTGCTCCAGCAGATGCCCGCGCTCGGCCCCCTCGCCGCCGACCCCGCCTACCGGCGGATCGTGGGCGTTCCGGCGCCGATGCCCGCCAGCGTCACCGACGCGGTCGCGTCGGGTCTCGTCCCGGCCGACCGCACGAGGACGGTCCCGGGCGTCTCGCGCGGACGGTCGCGCGCCGCGGTCATCGCGGCGGGCGCCGGGGTGGCCGCCGTGGTCCTGGTGGGCGCCCTGCTCGCGCGGTTCGTCCTCAACGGGGACGGCGGCGGCGAAGAGAACGGGAACAAGCCGCAGGCCGGGCAGGGAACGCAGGGCGGCACCGCGACCGGTGACCCCGCGGGCTCGACCCCCAGCGGCGGGGCTTCGGCCGCGGCCAACGGCGTCCCGCCGGACCGGATCCTGGTCAAGCAGCCCGCCGACATCGCGGACCTCCGGTGGACCCAGGCGACCAAGACGTGCCAGCCCGCCGCTCGCCCGGAGGACTTCGACCTCGCCAACGACACCCAGATGTCAGTGCCGCGCCAGCCGTACACCGAGAAGACCGTCGAATTCGGCCTGCGCTTCAAGTACGCGGACCCGCCCAAGTACTACGTCGCCATCCAGGTCCGTCCGCCGGTGGAGCAGCAGGGGAACGGCGTCACCGGGGTGGTGCAGAGCAAGCCGCACTTGTACCCCGGCCAGAACGCGTGGCTGAACATGCGTTACCCGTCGGAGTTCAAGTGGGAGGGCGCCGGGAACGGCACCTACCCGCTGATGAAGGGCGACTGGACGGTCATCTGGTTCCACGTCCGTCCGAACGGCGACGCCTACTACCTGACCTGCGACGGCTTCACCGTCGCCTAGCCGTTCCGGTCAGCGGACGGTGATGACGGCGGAGCCGTGGCCGAAGAGGCCCTGGTTCACGGCGATGCCGGCCCGCGCGTTCTCCACCTGGCGGCCCTCGGCCCGGCCGCGCAGCTGCCAGGTCAGCTCGCAGACCTGCGCGATCGCCTGAGCCGGGATCGCCTCGCCGAAGGAGGCCAGCCCGCCGCTCGGATTGACCGGGACGCGGCCGCCGAGAGTCGTGGCGCCCGAGCGGAGCAGTTCCTCGGCGCCGCCCCTCTCGCACAGGCCGATGTCCTCGTACCAGTCGAGTTCGAGGGCCGTGGACAGGTCGTAGACCTCGGCGAGCGACAGGTCCTCGGGGCCGATGCCCGCTTCCTCGTAGGCGGCGTGCGCGATCGCGGACCGGAACGGCCGCTCGGGCTCCGGGACGGTCATCGCGGAGTCCGTCGCGAAGTCGGGCAGGTCCAGGACGGTCTTCGGGAACGTGGGCGTCGCCGTCGACAGCGCCGGGATGCGCACCGGGTCGGCGATGCCGTGCCTGCGCGCGAACTCCATGGACGTCAGGACGAGCGCCGCGCCGCCGTCGCTGGTGGCGCAGATGTCCAGCAGCCGCAGCGGATCGGCGACCACGGCGGACTCGCGTACGTCCTCCACGGTCACCTCCTTGCGGTACCGGGCGTTCGGGTTCGACAGCCCGTGCCGGGCGTTCTTCACCTTGACGGCGGCGAAATCGTCCAGCGTCGCGCCGTACATCGCCATCCGCCGACGCGCGTACAGAGCGAAGTAGATGGGGTTGGTCGCGCCCAAGAGGCGGAAGCGGAGCCAGTCGGGGTCGTCAGGGCGGTCCCCGCCGACAGGCTTGAAGAAGCCCTTCGGCGCGGCGTCGGCGCCCACGACCAGCGCGACGTCGCAGAGACCCGCGAGGATCTGCGCGCGTGCGTTGTTGATGGCCTGCGCCCCGGACGCGCACGCGGCGTAGCAACTGGACACGCGCGCGCCCGACCAGCCGAGCGCCTGCGCGAACGTCGCGCCCGCGATGAACCCCGGGTAGCCGTTGCGGATGGTGTCCGCGCCCGCCACGTACTGGACGTCCGTCCACGCGAGGCCGGCGTCGGCGAGCGCGGCCCGCGCCGCCGCGAGCCCGTACTCGACGAAGTTGCGGCCCCACTTGCCCCACGGATGCATGCCCGCGCCCAGCACGGCGATGTCGCGCGTCATTTCACGGGCCTCCACATCCAGACGGTGTACTCGGCCTCGTCGTCCTCGTAGAGGACGCCCTCGGTCAGCTCGACCTCCATGCCGACCGCGAGGTCGTCGACGGTGTGGCCGGGGGCGACCTGCCCCAGGACGACGATGCGCTCGGCTTCGAGTTCGACGGCCGCGACGGTGTACGGGACGAACGGGTCGGGGGAGACGTACGGAGGCGGCGGCTTGTACCGGGAGTCGGCGTAGGACCAGATGCGCCCGCGCCGCGACAGCGCGTACGGCTCCAGCTCGGAACCGTCCTTCGGGCCTGTGCAGGCGGGGTTGCGGCAGGCCAGCTCGTTGCGCGGGAAGTACGGCGTTCCGCAGGCGCCGCAGCGGGTACCCAGCAGGCGGACGTCGCCGTCCCCGGCGGCGAACCAGCCCTCGATCGCCGGACGGCGTTCCTTGGTCGTGGTCACGCGGTCCTCCTCGTCTCCGACCGGGCGCAGCGTAACAACCGGGCAAGAGCCCCGGACGGGACGTGTCCGGTGAGCGGGACGGCCGCGGGACGGACCATGCGAACCCACCTAACTGACTCGTCAGTCACTTCGGTACAGTGAACCGAGTCGGATTCTGGTGATGCCGCCCGCAGGGTGCGAACAGGCAGGCCCTCAGGGTGCGGACAGGCAGGGAGCGTGCGGATGCGGACTGGTCTAGAGGGCAAGACGGCGCTGGTCACCGGGGCGTCCCGGGGAATCGGGAAGGCGATCGCCACCGCGTTCGCCGCCGAGGGGGCGAACGTCGTCCTGTCCTCCCGCAAGCAGGAGGCGCTGGACGAGGTCGCCAAGGAGATCCGCGCGGCGCACCCGGGCGCGGGCGTGCTCGCCAAGGCGGCCCACGTGGGCGACGCCGAGCAGGCCGCGGCCTGCGTGGACGCGGCCGTCGCCGAGTTCGGCGGCCTCGACATCCTCGTCAACAACGCCGGCACGAACCCCTACTTCGGCCCGATGGCCGACATCGAGCCCGCCGCCGCGGCCAAGACCGTCCAGGTCAACCAGTTCGCGATCGTGCAGTGGACGCAGCTCGCGCTGCGCGCGTCCCTCGCCGAGCGCGGCGGCGCGATCATCAACATCGCCTCGGTCGGCGGCATGGTCACCGAGCACGGCATCGGCTACTACAACGCCACCAAGGCCGCCGTGATCCACCTCAGCCGGCAGTTCGCGATGGAGCTGGCCCCGAAGGTCCGCGTGAACTGCATCGCGCCCGGCCTGGTCAAGACGCACCTCGCCCGCGCCCTCTGGGAGAACAACGAGGCCGAGATCGGCAAGTACATGCCGCTCGGCCGCATCGGCGAGCCCGAGGACATCGCCAACGCCGCCGTATTCCTCGCGGGCGACGCCTCGTCCTGGATGACCGGGCAGACGCTCGTCGTGGACGGCGGCGCCACCATCCGGCCCTCGATCGCCTGACCGCCCGCCCCGGAACACAGGAACAGGGAGAAGCGCATGTCACGCTGGGGACTGACCATTCCGCTGACCGGCCTTCCGCTGGCCGAGCACCGCGAGATCGTTTCCGGGCTGTCCGGGCTCGGCTACACCGACGCCTGGTCGGCCGAGACCAACGGCGCCGACGCCTTCACCCCGCTGGCGCTCGCCTCGCAGTGGGACCCCGGGCTGCGCCTCGGACCGGCGATCGTCCCGGTCTACACGCGCGGCCCCGCCCTGCTCGCCCAGCAGGCGGCCACCCTCGCCGGCCTCGCGCCGGGACGCTTCGTGCTGGGCATCGGCACCTCGTCCGACACGATCGTGCAGCGCTGGAACGGCATCCCGTTCGACGAGCCCTACAAGCGCACCCGCGACACGCTGCGCTTCCTCCGCAGGGCGCTCGCGGGGGAGAAGGTGAAGGAGGAGTACGAGACCTTCGCCGTGAAGGGCTTCAAGCTGGAGAGCGCACCGGCGACGCCGCCGCCGATCGTCCTCGCGGCCCTGCGCCCCGGCATGCTGCGGCTCGCCGCCCGCGAGGCCGACGGCGCGATCACCAACTGGCTCGCGCCGAAGGACGTCCGGACGGTCCGCGGCGCCCTCGGCGACGGGCCGGAGCTGATCGCGCGGCTGTTCGTCTGCCCCACGGCCGATGCCGAGGAGGCTCGCGCGATCGGCCGCTGGATGATCGCCGCGTACATGACGGTCCCCGTCTACCGGGCGTTCCACGAGTGGCTGGGACGCGGCGAGGCGCTGGGTCCGATGAACGAGGCATGGGCGGCCGGCGACCGGAAGAAGGCGCTGGAGGTCATCCCGGACGAGGTGGTGGACGACCTGATCGTGCACGGCTCCCCGGAGCGGTGCCGGGCCCGCGTCCGCGAGTACGTCGACAACGGCCTCACCACGCCGGTGCTGGCGATCGTCCCGAGCGGGGGCCTGTCCCAGGCGGAGGCGGTGCGGGCGCTCGCCCCGAGTGCGGACTGAGATCGCCTGATCACGTCCCGATGTTTACGGCCGGGAGCAGCGGGGAGGGTGGGGCAAATCCCGACAGAGAACGAAGAGACGTGAGGAGCTGATCGTGCTCACGCTGACCAGCGGTGCCGTCCAGGTCATCCGTACGGTGACCGCCAATCCGGAGCTTCCGCCCGAGACCGGCATCCGCATCGAGTCCGGGCTCGACGGCTCGGACGCGCTGCGGCTCTCGGTCGCCCCGGCCCCCGAGGCCGGCGACCAGGTCGTTGAGGAGGAGGGCGCCAAGGTGTACCTGGAGCCCACGGTCGCCGAGATGCTCGACGACAAGACCCTCGACGCCCAGGTCGACCCGCAGGGCGACGTGGCCTTCACCATCGCCGAGGGGTCGGAGGGGACCCCCACCTGACGTTGGAGGACGAGACCGGGGCGCGCCCGCCGGGCCGCCCCGGTCTCGTGTTCCTCCGCCGTTCCGCGCGGTGTCAGCGCATCGCCGCGACGACGGCGACCACGGCGAACACGAACGCCGCCGCGGTGAGGAACGCGAACGCCGCGATCACCGCGCAGGCCAGGGCGCGCGGCTGGTCGCGCCAGGCGGGGGAGCGGTCGCGCGCCTGCGGGTCCGGTCTTCGCCGGAACGACCGTCCCGCGTCCAGGGGGTCGCGTGAAGGCGGGGTCGTCACGAGCGCCAGTGTCGCAGATAGATCGCTCCGGCCGCCGACCGCCCGGGCCGTGCGTTCGCGCGGGCGGATTCAGGGCCCGCCGGGGCTCCGGGCACCGGTCAGTCCGGGAAGGAGGGGTGGGGGCCGAGGGCCCAGTACTCGAACAGGCCGTAGCCGGTGGCGGCGCCGGTGGGCTGCGCCCCGTCCAGGTACTCGTAGCGGCCGACCGCGTCGACCATGCCCCACATGCGGGCCGCGTCGTCCGGCTTGCGGGTGTCGTAGGCGACGCCCTGCACTTTCAGGTCGGGTCCCTGGTACATGCCGTGCTTCCAGTCGGGCTCCAGCCCGTAGCCGGTGCCGACCATGAGGTGGACGGGCAGGATCGGCGTCGCCCTCACCTCGAACGGCTCCCCGCCGGGCGGGGCGAAACGGAGCGTCGCCGTGACCACGTCGCGGGTGCCCTCCGCGTACTCCGGGCGGTATTCGGGACGTCCCAGATACTCGGGCTCGCGGTCGGGCCAGACGCGGGTGGCCTCCTCCAGGATGCGGCGGCCCTTCTCGTCCTCCTGCACGATGCAGAGGATGGCGTGGTCCTCGAACTGCATCGGCGCGTAGAGCCAGTAGAACGTCCCCGCGTTCTTCGCCTGGATGCCGGGCGGCTCCGGCTCGCCCACGGGCCGGATGCCCCAGGAGCGGTCCCGGGAGCCCCACCAGTGGTCGGGAGTGACCTCGATGGTCTCGCCGTCGACCGTGATGGTGCCCGTCCAGCGGCCGGTCTGCGCGAGACGGCGGGAGTCGAAGACGACGCGTTCCTGCCAGCGCAGGTAGTGCGGCGGCTCCAGCGTGGCCGGGACCGAGCCCTCCCAGGTGAGGTCGAACGAGAGGCCGTGCCCGGTCTCGTCCAGGACGACCCGGAGCCGCTTGAGCCCCTCGATCACCTCGACGCGGAACGGCCCGACCGTGGTGTCCATCCGGTCGTCGCCCAGCTCGCGGGACGCCCGGACGACCCTGTGCGCCGGTCCGCGCCGCACGACCGCGAACGCGTCCATGACGCCGAGGTTCGGGTACTGCCCGATCCCGATGATCATCATCAGCTCGTCGGAGCACGGGTGGACGTTGAAGTAGTAGCGGTCGTAGAAGTTCCGGTCGGAGGTGGTGACGTGCCGCATCACCTCCGGCGCCTGGTGGATCGGGTAGTCGTCGAGCGGCGAGAGCGTCACCGGTCCCCTCCCATGATGCGGGCGAGCAGCTGCGTGCAGTTGTTGTTGTGGGGGAAGTCGGCCGACTCCTCGATCCAGCCGAAGTCGATCATCGCCTGGCCGATCCGCGCCATGATCACCGAGAACTTGAAGCCGGACAGGATCTCGTAGTACGCCATGTGGCGCATCGGGCGTCCGAGCAGCTCCTCGTAGCGGGCGACGGTCTCGGCGTAGGAGGGGAAGCCCTCCAGCCGGGCCGCGCCGACGCCCTCGGAATGGTGCCGGTCCAGGAACATGAACCAGGCGAGGTCCTCCTCCGGCGCGCCGAGCACGGCGCCCTCCCAGTCCAGCACCGCCGCGGGCGCGCCGTCCTGGAAGATCACGTTGCCGATGCGGGCGTCGCCCCACAGCGCGACGGGGTCGTCCGGCTCGTCCGGGCGGTTCGCCTTCAGCCACTCCAGGGCCCTGAGCGCCGTCTCCTGCGGCCCCCGGTAGGCCCAGCCCAGGTAGTGCTCGTAGTAGTTGAGCCGCTGGTCGAGGCCCGGCGCCCCCCAGGCGGGCTGGTCCAGGAAGCCGAGACCCAGTTCGCCGACGTCCAGGCGGTGCAGCCGCGCCATGATCTCCAGGGTGGACCACCACATCGCGGCCCGCTCGCCGGGCGGCACCTCGGTCACCCAGCCGTCCATGTGGTACGGCGGCATGTCGGTCGGGACGCGGCCGTCGACGCGGCCCATCACGAAGAACGCGGCGCCGAGGACGTCGGGGGACGGCTCGTACCAGCGGATCGGCGGCACCGGGACGGCCGTGCGCTCGTCCAGGATCCGCATCAGCCGGTACTGCTCCTCGAACCGCGGCTCGGGGAAGACCTGATACTTCTCCGGGGCGACCCGCGCGACGAGCGGCTCGCGTCTCGGCCCGCCGCCGCCGTCCCACTCGGCCTCGAAGAGCAGGGTCTCGTTGGAGAAGCCGCTGGTCTGGGGGGTCTGCACGTGCGGGATGCGGACCCCGGGCAGATGGCCGTCCAGCCACCGCGTCAGGACCCGCCGGGTGATCTCGGGGTCGCGCTGGTCGGGAACGGGCATCGCACCGCCTCCTTGCCGTGCCTGCTGGCCGGGGTCGCGCCCAAATTAGAACGTGTTCTATCAACGGTCCGGGGGGTGGTCAATGGGCGGGGCGGCCTCCGTGAAAAAATCGCCGGATGCGTCTCACCAAGCTCGGACACGCGTGCGTGCAGCTCACCGAGGACGACCGCACGATCGTCATCGACCCCGGCTCGTTCAGTGAGGCCGGGGACGCGCTGGCCGCCGCCGACGCCGTACTGATCACCCACGAGCACTTCGACCACTTCGACCCCGACGCGCTGCGCGCCGCGATGGCCGAGCGCCCCGCGCTGGAGGCGTGGACGTCCCGCGCCGTGGCGGAGAACCTCGCCGACCTCGGCGGGCGCGTCCACCAGGTCGGCCACGGCGACGCCGTCACGATCGCCGGTTTCGACGTCCACGTCTACGGCGAGGACCACGAGCTCATGCACCCGGACCTGCCGCCCATCCCGAACGTCGGGTTCCTGGTCGACGGCGAGGTCTTCCACCCGGGTGACGCGCTGACCGTCCCGTCCGAGCCCGTCCCGACGCTGTGCCTGCCCGGCAACGCGCCCTGGATGCGCGCGCTCGACCTGTACGAGTACACGCGGGAGGTCCGCCCGGGGCGCGCCTTCGCCATTCACGACGGGCTGCTCAACGACATCGGCCTCCAGGTGATGGAGCGCGTCCTCACCAGTGCCGGCGGCGAGCTCGGCAAGGAGTTCGTGCGCCTCACTCCCGGTACCTCAGTGGACCTGGCCGCCAAGTGAACGCCTCCCCCCGCATCCCCTCGGCCGCCGAGCCGACGGCCGGAGAGCGCGCCGGCTCCACCGAGTACGCGGCGGGCCTCCCCGCGCCACGCTCCATCCAGGCCGTGTTCTTCGACATCGGCGAGACCCTCGTCAACGAGGGTGAGATCTACGGGCGCTGGGCCGACTGGCTCGGCGTGCCCCGGCACACCTTCCTCACCAAGCTCGGCGCGCTGCTCGCGACCGGCGGCGACCACATGGACCTGTTCGAGTACTTCCGGCCGGGGTTCGACCTGGAAGAGGAGGAGCGGCGCCGCGAGGAGGCGGGCGTCCCGAACGGGTTCGGACCGGACGACCTCTACCCGGACGCGCGGGCGTGCCTGTCGGGCCTGCGTGACCAGGGCCTGTACGTCGGGATCGCGGGCAACCAGCCGGTCCAGGCGGCCGAGCAGATGGCGGAGCTGGCCCTGGACGCGGACGTCGTCGGCATCTCGGACGTGTGGGGCGTCAGCAAGCCGTCCCACGAGTTCTTCGAGCGCTGCGCCCAGCTCGCCGACGTGCTGCCCGACCGCGTCCTGTACGTGGGGGACCGCATCGACAACGACGTCCGGCCCGCCCTGGCGTTCGGGATGCGGGCGGCGTTCCTGCGCCGCGGCCCGTGGGGCAACATCCAGAAGGACGACGAGGCGCTCGGCGAGTGCCTGTTCGTGCTCGACGACCTGGCCGGCCTGCCGAGCCTGGTCGCCGAGCACAACGCCGGCCGTCCTCTCGGGCCGGCCGCCCCCTAGGGGACGTCCCGTACTCCTGAGGTAGCAGCGGCGAACAGGCCGCGAGAGCGATGTGAGGCCGCCTGTCCGGTTCGTAGCGTGAAAGACGTGGCCGCGAAGACCGCGGCCGCGTTCACCGCTCGACGAATCGGGGAGAGAAGAACCCATGAACGGCCTCTATCGTCCGCGCCGCGACCGCGTCATCGCCGGCGTCTGCGCCGGCCTCGCGCGCCGGTTTGGCATGACCCCGTGGACCGTCCGGATCCTGTTCCTGCTGTCGTGCCTGCTGCCCGGCCCGCAGTTCGTCGTCTACCTGGTCCTCTGGGTCATGATGCCGAACGAGGACCGCCACATGGCCGGCGCCCGCTGACTCAAGATCAACGATTGCGCTCGACCGGGGCCCCGCGGGGGTGTTAGATCGGGGCACCACCATTCCCGTGGGGAGGAGCCGCGGTGCCTGACGAGGCTCCGGGTCCCGGCCGGACGGGCCGTGCCCTGGACGAAGCCGCCGCGCGGGAGGCAGACCACGCGGCGCGACTGCTCGGGTACCTGCGCGATCTGGCGCGGGCCCGGCGGCGCCCCTCGCGCGACCTCGCCGACCACGACCACGTCCACTGGCTCGCCGGACTGCCCGGCGACGTCTACGTCGAGGCCGACGCCGGGCCCGGCGAGGTGCTGTTCAGCGTCCCGGTCATCCCGCTGACGCCGCCGGTCGTGCTGGAGGAGTTCGACGGCTGGCTCGCCCTCCGCAACTGGTACCGCGTCCTGCGCGAGCTCGCCGGCGAGGAGGCCGTCCTCGCGACGGGCCTGCTGTCGTGGCGGCCCGCCGTCCACGACCACCTGCTGAGCACGCCCGTCCGGATCGTCCTGGACGAGCGGACCGAACGCGTCGACGTCGTCCTCACCGGGCACACGACCCTGCGCGACCGGGAACTGCTGTCCGGGCACCCCGGCTTCCGGCCCGCCGACTGGATCGCCGACGCCGTCCAGGCCGGGCAGGGCTTCGGGCTCAACGCCTCCGTCGGGGACGTCCTGCGCAAATGGTGCCAGGTCGCGCTGACGAGCCCCGCCGACTACCGCGAGGACTGGACGCCCGACGCCGACGCCGCCTCGCCCGTCCCCCGGCTGCGCCTCGCGCCCGCCCTCGTCGTCCGCCCGGCGGGCCGCGAGGCCGTCGCCGACCACCACGCCAGGCTGCTGAGCCTGCTGCCGCGCGGCGTCCCCGAGGGGGTCGCGCGGTTCGTCTCGCCGGAGCTGAAGCCCCAGGTCATGCACATACCGGAGCGGGCTCCGGAGACGGTCTCCGACCTGCTGGCCGGGCTGCTGGCGCGGGGCCGCCGGGTGCTCGTCGCCACGTCCGGCCCCGCCGCGTCCGCCGCCCTGCGCGGCGCGCTCCCGCCCGGCCTCGCCGCCCTCACCGCCACCGACGCGGCCATGGCGGCCCGCGTGGCCGAGGAGGTCCGCGCCGCGGGGGACCCCGACCTCGACGCCCTCGCCGAGCGCGAGGAGGCCGCCGCCCTGCGGGTCGCCGAGATCACCGAGCGCCTGCGCGGCGGCGGGCCGGCGGAGCCGCCGCCCGACCTGCGCGCCGAGGAGCCCGAGCTGTCGTGGATGCCGGTCCGGCCCGACCTGCCGCCGGGCCCGCCGATCTCCCGGTCCGAGGCCGCCGAACTGGTCGTCCTCCTCGCGGAGGAGACCGCCGAACGCAAGGCCCGCACCGAGCAGCGGGACGTCGACCCGGGCGCGCTGCCGAGCGCCGCCTACGTCCGCACCCTGATCGAGGCGGAGGCCGCCGCCGCCGAGCGCGCCGAGCGGTCCAGGACCGAGCTGTCGCAACTCCTGCGCGACAGCGACGTCACCCTCCTCGCGCGCCTCGACGGGGACGCCTCCGTCGTCGCCGCCGCGCTCCGCGACCTCGGCCTGGAGGGCCACCCGGGCGGCTGGAACCCCTCCGACCTCGCCGTCCGCGCCCTCGGCGACGCCCTCGCCGAGCGGCGCCCCCTCATCTGGGCCCGCGTTGTGGAGATGACGTCCCGCGCGCAGTGGGCCGAGCGCGCCCTCGGCGAGCTGAGCGGCCACCGCGTCGAGCTGCCCTCCGACGCCGACCTGCGCGGCCTCGCCGCCGCCGCCCAGGACCTGCGCGCCTACCTGGCCGACGGCGGCGCCCTCAAGCGCGGCCCGCTGCGGTCCGGCGCCCAGCGCCAGGCCGAGCCTCTCCTCGCCACGGTGACGGTGGACGGCGCGGCGCCGACCACGCCGGAGCTGCTCGACATCGTCCACACCGACCTCATGGTGCGGATCACCTGCCGGGAGCTGCAGTACGTGTGGGAGGCCGCCGGCATCTCCTTCCCGGCCGACCTGCCTCCCGGCGAGCGCGTCGCCCGCTTCGTCCGCGCGCACGCCCGGCTCGCCCGCGTCCGCGACGCGATGACCGCGCTGGACTCGACGCGGCGGCTCCTCGAACGCTCCGGCTTCCGCGTCCCGCTCGTCCACCCGATCCAGTGGCACGACTACGCCGCGGCCCTGCGCAACGCCCTCGAAGGGCTCGGCGTCAGCCGCGCCACCGCCGACCTGGACGCCCTCCGCGACTCGATCGGCCCCGTCGACGGCGACGATCCCCCCGAGCTGGGCGCCGCGCTCGCGGCCGTCGACGCCCGCGACGCCGCCGCCTACGGCCGCGCCCTCGGCGCCCTCGCCGAGGCCCGGCACGAGCGCTCCCGGCAGATCCGCTGCGAGGAGCTGGTCGCCCGCGTCCGCGCCGTCCATCCCGACCTCGCCAACCTCATGGTCGCCACCGACGGCGACGAGGTCTGGCACGACCGCGCCCGCCGCTGGGACGACGCCTGGACGTGGGCCCGCCGCCGCGCGGCCTCCACCGGCCCCGCCGCCGCGGACCGCCTCCGCGACGCCCTCTCCCAGGCCGAGGGCGCCCTGCGCGAGGCCCGCGCCGACCTCACCGCCGCCCGCGCCGCCGCGTCCGCCCTCGCCCGCTCCGGACCCGACATCGTGCCCGCGTGGATCCTGCCGCTGTGGCGCGTCCCGGACGTCCTCCCGCCCGCTCCGGACGACTTCGACGTCGTCATCGTGGACGGCGAGCACGAGGCCGGCGCCGAGGCCCTCTTCGTCCTCTGGCACGCGCCCCGCACCATCCTCGTCGGCCCGTCCGGCCCCGACCTCCCACCTCCCGAGGGCTCGCCGCCGAGCCCGCGCCTCCCGTCCCACCTGCACGAAGTGGTAACCCCCACCACCACGCTCTTCACCGCCCTCACCGCTCCCCGCACCCCGCCTCCTCCCGCTGCGCGCCCGCTGTCCGAGCGCCCGGACGTGACCCAGCGGGACATCCCGATCCAGCGCCCGGAGCCGACGCGAGAAGACCTCCGGTCACGGCCGGCCGCCGGCACCGTCCCGCCCGAGGCTCCGCGGAAGGAAGCAAGACCGAGGCCGCGCGACCCGCGCCCGCTGGAACGACCGAGAGAACCGCGCCAGGAGGAAGGTGCGCGCACCATCGGCCCGCGTGCGGAAGAGCGACAAGAAGAACCACAGCGCGGTCGGACACCCGCGCGTCCGCAGGGGACCGCCCCCGGGCCGGGAGGCCGTGACCCGCGCGCGGGGGAGCGGCCGGACGTGACGCAGCAAGACGTGCGCGCTCGGCCGCCTGCACGTCCCGGCGCGGGCGCGTCCGGGCAAGGCGCCCCGCCCCGACGCCTGGACGCGGCACGGCGCGAGCCGCAGGAGCCGCAGGAGCAGCAGGGCCAGGGCCGGCCGGGCGGGCGCGGCGGCAGCCTTCCGCCCCGGCGCCTGGACGCCATGAGGTGGGACGAGCCCGCCCAGGAGCCGGGAGCCCCGGCCACGGGCCCCAACCCGCGCGTCCCGGAGGCCGGGCATGCCCCGCCTTCCGGCCGCTCAGACATCCCCGCGCTCTGGGGCAGGCCCGGCCCGCTGCCGAACCCCCCACAGCGCCCGAAGCCGCCCCAGCAGGCCCACCCTCCAGAACAAGCCCAACCCCGCCCGCAGAGGGAGACCGCAGCGGAAACGCAACCTCCACAGCGGGGACCCTCACAACAGCACCGCCCCCAGCAGCCGCAGCCGCGCCCGCAGCCGGAGGTCCCGCCGCAGTCGCAACCCGCGCAGCCGCAGCGCCCGCAGCAGGGGCAGCGGCAGCCACAACAGCCGCAGCCCCGCTCGCAGGCGGAGGTCCCCTCGCAACCGGCGCAGCCTCGTTCGCGGGCGGAGTCCTCGCAGCAGCAGCCTCGTGCGCAGGCTGAGGCGGCGGGGCGGGGGGAGCCGCCGCAGCAAGGGGAGCCTCGTGCGCGGACGGAAGGTTCGCCGCGGACGGAACCCGCGCAGCCGCAGCGTCCTCGGCAGGCGGAGGTCCCGGCGCGGACGGAACCCGCGCAGCCTTCTGGGCCTCAGTCGCAGGAGGCTGCGGGGGAGGAAGGGGCGGCGCAGCGGCGGTCGGTCGGGCAGACGCGGGTTCGGCGGGGGCGGTCGATCGCGTCCTACAAGCGGCCGGAGCTGGTCGAGATCGTGGGGCACGTCGCCGAGCTTGAGCCGGATCTGACCGATGACCAGATCGTCGAGCTGGTCACGCGGCTCCTCGGATGCCCGGAGGACGAGGCGCTGCTCGTCGGGGCCCGCCTCCGGTACGCGGTGGAGGTGTACCGGGAGGGCGCCGGGTAGCGCTACCGGCTCGCCCGGCGGCGGGCGCGGTGGGCGGCGACGGTCGTGCGGCTCGCGCAGGCGTTCGAGCAGAACCGGCGGCTGCGGTTGCGGGACTCGTCCACGTAGAAGCGGGCGCAGCCGTCGGCGCGGCAGCGGCCCACGGTGACGTCGGGGTCCCCGCACAGGACGTGGGCGAGGGCGGCGGCGCAGCTTCGGCCGAGCCACCGGACGCCGTCCTCTCCGTCGCGGGCGAAGCGCAGGTGCGGGCCGTCGCCGTCGTGCTCGGCGACGCGCATCGCGGGCGGGTAACGGTCCAGGAGGAGGTTGACCGGGAGGGGCGGTCCGCCGTCGGCGACGGCCGCGACGGCGTCGCGCAGGGCCGGAAGGAGGTCCCCCAGGTCGTCCGGTTCCGCCACGGCGTGCTGCTGGAAGAACTCCCGCCGCAGCCCGCTGGGCTCGTCCCCGTTGACCAGCTCGACCGCGAGCCGGGTCAGATTGCCGATGTAGGCAACGTAACGCACATCACCACCTACCTTTCCCGGCTCGATCCTACGGGCAGATTTACGGAATAGAGCATTCCGTTCTGTTAGACTGGCGGCATGACGCGGACACTGGATCGCCGGACGCTGAACCGGGCGGCGCTCGATCGGCAGCTGCTCCTGGAGCGCTCGGGCATGCCCGTCCTGGAAGCGGTCGAACGGCTCGTCGCCATTCAGGCCCAGGAGACCAACATGCCGTACATCGGGCTCTGGACGCGGCTGGAGGGCTTCCGCCGCGACGACCTCACCGGCCTGCTCTACGACCGGTCCGCCGTGCGCAGCACGATCCTTCGGGGGACGCAGCACCTGGCGTCCGCCGCCGACTTCCTGTGGATCCGCCCCCTCGTCCAGGAGAGCGTCCTGCGCGGCCGCCAGGCGGCCTTCGGCAGCGCCACCCGGGACTGGGACCTCGACGGGCTCGCCGCCGAGGCGCGCAGGCTCCTGCGGGGGCGGACCCTCACCCGCCCGCAGCTCGCCCGCGCCCTCGCCGAGCGCTGGCCCGACCGTGATCTCCAGGCGCTCGGCTGGTCGGCGCAGGCGCTGGTCTCCGTCGTCCACCCGCCGCCCAGCGGGACGTGGAACACCGGCGGTGCGACGCCGTTCGCCCTGGCGGAGGAGTGGATCGGCCGCCCGCTCTCCCCGCAGTCGCCGGACCGGCTGATCCGCCGCTACCTGGCCGCGTTCGGTCCGGCCTCCGTCAAGGACTTCCAGATGTGGTCCGGGCTGCGCCGCATGGACGCCGCCTTCGAGGAGCTCCGCCCGTCCCTGCGGACCTACCGGGACGAGAGCGGCGCGGAGCTCTTCGACCTTCCCGGCATGCCCCTCCCGGACACCGGCGCCCCCGCGCCCGTCCGCTTCCTCCCGGCCTTCGACAACCTGATCCTCGCCTACGCCGACCGGAGCCGGATGATGACGGACGAGCAGCGCAAAGCCGTGTGCGTGGGAGCCGTCACCAAGCCGGCCCTCCTCGTCGACGGGCGGGTCCACGGCACCTGGACGCTCAAGCACGACCGCAAGGCGGCCCGCGCCGAGCTGACCGTGGAACTGCTCGCGCCCCTCCCCGACGAGGAGCCGGTCCGGGAGGAGGCGGCCCGCCTCCTGGCGTTCGCCGCCGCCGACGCCGACCACGTCCTGCGCTTCGCGCGGTGAGCCCGCCGGACGTCAGGTGATCGGCATGGTGGCCGCGAGCGGCCAGGCCAGCAGGACGCCGCCGACGAGCGCGGTCACCCACGCCGGGGCACGGATCGAGCGCAGCGCCGCCGCCTGGACGCCCTGCCAGGCCAGGAGTCCGGCGATCAGCGGCGACACCAGCAGCACGAACGGCGAGACGGCCCCGACGAGGGCGGCCGCGAGGAGGGCGGCCAGCGCGGTCGTCGCCGCCCACGCGTGCACGCCGATCGCGGTCGGCCGATCATGCCCGGCGCACAGCGCCTCGACTCCCAGGCAGTACAGGGCGGTGCCCGCGGTGATCGGGACGAGCGCCCACACCCGCGGGCCCACCGGCACCGCGTGCGCCCACCCCCACTGGGCCGGGACGGCGAACGACACCACGGTCAAGGCGACGAGGACGGCTGCCGCGGCCACCGTCCGTGCCCGGGGGCGTCCTCCGAGGAAGCCGGGGTCCCTCGCGCAGACGAGCGCCACCACGCCGGCGACGCCGAAGAACCCGGCGAGCGGACCGGCCACCGCGAGCGGCAGCCGGAAGACTCCCATCACGGGCACCGCGGCCCCGGCCGCGAACGCCGCCGAGAGCAGCGCGAACCTCACCGGGACGCGACGGCGCGCCTCGCGGGCGTCCGAGGGCCGCCCGAGCAGCGCCGAGGCGATCGCCCCGAAGGTCAGCACGGCCGCCAGGTGCAGCAGCAGCGCCGACCCCGCCCGCTGGACGGCGCGCACGTCCGAGACCGGAGCGGAGTGCCGCCCGAACGCCGCGTCGAACCAGGCGCCGGTCTCCCGATGGGTGCGCGGGCTGAACAGCACGCCGACGTGCTCGACACCGCCGACGATGACGGCCCGACGCGCCGTCCCGTCGCGCGGATCGCCGTAGGTCGCGCCCGGCCGCCCCTCCGGGTGGACGGCATGCAGCGCTTGGACGGCGCCGTCCCGGTACGCGGGGAACTCCAGGCCGCCGGCGACCAGGAGCACGTTCCGCGCGGACGCCGGCACCGCCATCGACCCCTGCGAGATCGCGACCGTCGCCCCGACGGACGGATGCGAAGCGCCGTACCGGATGACCGCGGCTGCCCCCAGCGAGTGCCCGACGAGTCCGATGTGCTCTCCGTCCACCCCCGGCACGGCCCGCAGACGCGTGACGGCGACGTCCACATCACGGTCGAGCCGAGCATCGGCGGCAGGACCGTCCCCGTTCCCGGGCAGCCGCCGCGTGCCGGCCCCGTGCCCCGTGAGATCGACCAGCGCCACCGTGTACCCGCGCCGTGCCAGCGTGTCCGCGAACCCGCGCATCAGGCGCCCGCTGGCCCCGAGCCCGTGCGCCACCACGACACCCGGCGCCCGCCCGGACGCCCGGGACCCCTGCACGATCTCGACCGGCACTCCGTCCACCACCGCGGCCCGCCGCCGGAGCCCGGCGTCCGCCGCCGGCACCCCCACACCCCCGACAACAGCACAAACCACCCCCACCGCCATCGCCAAGATCTGGGGTTTTGTCATTGTTCACCGTCCAGGGCCGGGTACCAGAGTGTCAGGAACCGGGGCGGGGCGGAATCGGAGTGCGAATGTCGGGGGACATCGGCAGAATCTCGCCCATGCTCACCGAGGAACTGGTTCAGGTTTGGCGGGACGTCATCCAGGGCGACGAGAAGTCATGGGTGCTGTTCGAGAACGGCACGTGCGTCATTCTGATGGAGCCCGGAGACGACCTGAGCGCGCAGGCGGTGGAGCTGCTGCGCGAGTACGGACCCGTCCACGGGGGCACTCCGGCGGGCGACTTCGGGACGATCGATCTCGACCAGGCGCCGGGCTGGGCCGTGTACGGGCACCACAACGACATCCTCACCTATGTCGCGCCCGAAGAGGCCGGGGACGACGCGTCCGACCTGACCGTGGGCCTTCTCGGCCGTTCCAAGCGCGATCAGGACGGCCGGGAACTCGCGGTCGTGCACGTGGAGGACAAGCGCGGCCGGTGAATGGCGAGTGTGTCAGAGGATGTCTGTACAAATGTGTGCGTGACGGAATGGGGCGATGAGGTGCTGGCGCGGTTGCGGGCGGCGGCGCACCGGGGGTTCGGGGACGCCGAACTCCTCCGGGGACGTCCGCTGGCTCCCGTGCTCCAGTACGCCGGGGACGTGCTCGTCGCGGCCCTGGCGCAGGGGCGTGACGTGCGGTCCCTCGCCCTCGCGTGCCTGGACGGGCTGAACGGGCGCGGTCTGCCCGGCGACGCCGAGCTGGCGGACGAGCTCGCCGCCGCCCTCGGGGTGCGGGAGCCGACCGGGCTGGCTCCGCTTCCCGTCGACCTGGGGGCGGTGGCCGCGGCGATGGAGGACGGGGTCCAGGTGCTCGATCCCGAGCGCGGGGACGTGCTCCCGGCCGACGAGGCGGAGGGGCTGCCGGCCCCGCCGGGCGTCCTGCCCGAGGGGGAGGACGCCCGGCGGGGAGCGGCGCGGGCGTGGCTCGCGGGCCAGGGGTTCCGGCCCGTCCCGCGGAGCCTCTAGGAGCCGGGACGCACCAGCGGGAAGGGGATCGTCTCGCGGATGCTGCGGCCCGTCAGCGTGATCAGCAGCCGGTCGATGCCCATGCCCATGCCCCCGGCGGGCGGCATCGCGTACTCCAGGGCGCGCAGGAAGTCCTCGTCCAGCTCCATGGCCTCCGGGTCGCCGCCCGCGGCCTGGAGCGACTGCTCGGTGAGCCGCTGCCGCTGGAGGATGGGGTCGATCAGCTCGGAGTAGGCGGTGCCGAGTTCGAGGCCGAAGACGATGAGGTCCCACTTCTCGGCCAGGCGCGGGTCGTCGCGATGGGGGCGGGTCAGCGGGGACGTCTCGGCCGGGTAGTCGCGGACGAACGTGGGCGCCGCCAGGTGCTCCTCGACGAGCGCCTCGAACAGCTCCTGGACGACCTTGCCCTGCCCCCACTGCGGGTCGACGTTCAGCCCCGCCCGCTCGGCGAGCGAGTGGACCCGCTCCGGCGGGGTACCCGGGGTGATCTCCTCGCCGAGCGCCTTGGACACCGACTCGTAGACGGTGATCTCCTGCCACGGCTCGGCGAGGTCGTACTCGACGCCGTCCCGGACGACGACCGTGGTGCCGAGGGCGGCGCGGGCCGCGTCCACGACGAGGGAGCGGGTCAGCTCCGCCATGGTGTCGTAGTCGCCGTAGGGCTCGTAGGCCTCCAGCATCGTGAACTCGGGGTTGTGCCGCTGCGAGACGCCCTCGTTGCGGAAGCTGCGGTTCAGCTCGAAGACGCGGCCGGCGCCGCCGACGAGGAGGCGCTTGAGGTACAGCTCCGGCGCGATCCGCAGGTAGAGCTGCATGTTGTAGGCGTTGATGCGGGTGGTGAACGGGCGGGCGGTGGCGCCGCCGTGCACCGGCTGGAGCATCGGCGTCTCGACCTCCAGGTAGCCGCGGGCGCGCAGGCCGTCCCGGACGGCGGCGACGGCGTCGCCGCGCATCCGCAGCATCCGGCGGGACTCGTCGTTGACGATGAAGTCCACGTACCGCTGCCGGACGCGGGCCTCCGGGTCCGACAGCCCGGAGCTCTTGTTCGGCAGCGGGTGCAGGCACTTGGCGGCGAGCGTCCACGAGGACGCGAGAACCGAGAGCTCCCCGCGCCGGGACGTGACGACCTCGCCCCGCACCCCGACCTGGTCGCCGAGGTCGATGAGCGACTTCCAGCGGCGCAGCGACTCCTCGCCGACCGAGCCGGCGGTCAGCATGACCTGAAGGTCGCCGGTCTCGTCCCGCAGCGTGACGAAGATCAGCCGGCCGTGCTCGCGGGCGAGGACGACGCGCCCGGCGATCGCGACGGAGTCGCCGGTGCGGGTGTCGGGGGCGAGGCCGGAGTGCCGCTCACGGATGCCGGAGGCGACGTCGGTGCGCTCGCAGCCGAGCGCGTACGGCTCCATCCCGGCGGCGCGGATCTGGTCGAGCTTGGCGTGCCGGACCCGCTCCTGCTCCGACAGCCGGCGCTGGGGGGCGCGGGCCGCCTCCGCGGCCTCCTCGATCTCCTTGATCCTGTCGACGAGGTCGTCGGACGGGACCATCGAGGCGGCCCGGTCCAGCTTGGGGCGGTTCAGGCTCGGCAGGAAGCCCTCGGCGCGGGCGTAGGCGAGGCCCAGCCGGACGAGGTGCCGCCCGTGCTCGTAGCAGATGAAGCGGGGACGCCAGTCGGGCATGTACTTGGCGTTCGACAGGTACAGCGACTCCAGCTGCCAGAACTTCGACGCGAACGACAGGAACCGGTAGTAGAGCCGGGCCACGGGCCCCGCGCCGATCTGGGAGCCGCGCTCGAACGCCGAGCGCAGCATCGCGAAGTTCAGCGACAGCTGCTGCGCGCCGACCGCGGCGGCCTTCTCGGCGAGCTTGGCGACCATGTACTCGTTGAGGCCGTTCTCGGCGAGCCGGTCGCGGCGCATCAGGTCGAGCGACAGCCCGGCCCGCCCCCAGGGGACGAAGCTGAGCAGGCCGCGCAGCTCGCCGTGCGCGTCGAACGCCTCCACCATGACGCAGCGCCCGTCGGTGGGGTCGCCGAGCCGGCCGAGCGCCATGGAGAAGCCGCGCTCGGTCTCCTCGCCGCGCCAGGCGTCGGCGCTGCGGATGAGCTTGGCCATCTCCCAGCCGGGGATCTGCGAGTGGCGGCGGATCCGCACGGAGTACCCGGCCCGCTCGACGCGCCGGACGGCCTGGCGGACCTGCCGCATCTCCCGTCCGTCCAGGTTGAAGTCGGTGAGGTCGACGATGGCCTCGTCGCCGAGCTCCAGCGCGTCGAAGCCGTGCCGCTTGTAGATGCGGGCGGCGCGCTCGCCGACGCTGACCGCGCCGGGGATCCAGGCGTGCGCGCGGCACTCGCCGAGCCACGCCTCGATCGCCTGGTCCCACGACTCGGGGTCGCCGAGGGGGTCGCCGCTGGCCAGGGAGACCGAACCCTCCACCCGGTAGGCGATGGCCGCCTTACCGTTCGGCGCGACGATGACGTCCTTGTCGCGGCGCAGCGCGAAGTAGCCGAGGGAGTCCTGGTCGCCGTACTCGGCGAGCAGCGCGCGCGCCGCCAGCTCCTCCGGGGGGCTGAGGACGGGGTCGCGCCGCCCCGGCCGGAACAGCGCCCAGAACGTGGCGATCATCAGTCCGGTGCCGAGCACCCACAGGATCACGTCGACCCAGAAGGGCACCGACACGTCGATCGGCTTGCCGGTGACGCGCGGCCCGAGGACGGTCTGGGCGATCGCGTAGAGCGGGTGCGTCCAGAAGTCGCCGCGGGAGATGCGGTCGGTCACGGTGACGAGGAACGTCCCGATGCCGCAGGTCACGATGAGGAGGCTGGTGAACACCAGGGTGGCCAGGCGCCGGTTGGCCCGGTCGGGCAGGGTGGTGAACTGGCCGCGCGCGGAGATCAGCAGGCCGAGCACCGCCAGGTACACGGCGGCGGTGACGATCAGGCCGACGGGGGTGGGCTTGTCCGGGTTGAACAGCGTCGTCAGGACGGCGGTGACGCCGAGCGCGGTGGGCAGGCAGAAGATCAGGACGAGGATCCGCCACGCGGCCTTCTTGCGCCGCCGGACGCCCATTGACAGCAGGATCCACAGCAGGCCGATCGGGACGCTCGGGAACCAGCCGAGATAACCGATCCATCGCAACGCCCAGATATCGGCTATCTCAAGGATGAGACCATAGGAGACCCATGCGAGCAGCGACAGGATCCCGGAGAGTCGGGTGTACCAGAAGAAGATCGTCGGCGCGGCCTGGATCAGCCGCCCCCACTCGCCCCGCAGGCCGCGCTGCTGGCCCTGCTCGGTCATGGTCCCCTTTCTACCGGGTCGCACGTCGATCACGTCTCCGTCCCCGCGCGCCCGGCCCGCGGCGAACCGCGCGGTGATCTCGTGCGTCGTACGGGTAAGGGGATGTGGCTTGCACTCTCAGTCCAAGGTTGTCAGCAAAAGTCGATATGGTCGCGGATATGCCAAATGAACCCACCGGTGAGCGGTTGCTCGCCCGCCGCTACCGCCTGGTGACCCAGGTCGGCCGAGGCGGCATGGGGACGGTCTGGCAGGCGCACGATGAGGTCCTCGGTCGTGACGTTGCGGTGAAGGAGGTCATCCTCCCGCATGGTCTCACCGATGAGGAACGCGCCGTGCACCACAAGCGCACGTTCCGTGAGGCCCGCACCGCGGCCAGGCTCAGTCACCCCGGCGTCGTCGCCGTCTACGACGTCGTCGAGGAGGACGACCGCCCCTGGATCATCATGGAGCTCATCAGGGCGCGCTCCCTGGACCAGGTGATCAAGCAGGACGGGCCGATGGAGGCGCGCCGCGCCGCGGAGATCGCCCGGCAGATGCTCGCCGCGCTGCACGCCGCGCACGAGGCCGGGGTGCTGCACCGCGACGTCAAGCCGAGCAACGTGCTGATCACCGGCACGGGGCGGATGGGCGAGCGCGCCGTGCTCACCGACTTCGGCATCGCGACCGCCTCGGGCGACGCCACCCTCACCCAGACCGGGCTCGTCATGGGCTCGCCCGCCTACATCGCGCCGGAGCGGGCCCGCGGCCGCGTCGCCGGTCCGGCCTCCGACCTGTGGTCGCTGGGCGTCACCCTGTACGCGATGCTGCACGGCAAGTCGCCGTTCGAGCGTCCCGAGCCGATGGCCGCCCTGGTCGCGGTGATCTCCGACGAGCCCGACCCGCCGGAGAAGGGCGGCCGGCTCGTCCCGGTCATCGAGGGTCTGCTGCGCAAGAACCCCGACCAGCGGATGGACGCGATCGAGGCCGGCCGGATGCTGGACGACATCGTCCGGCAGGAGACCATCGACACCCAGCGGACGATGGCCGTCGAGTACCCGGTCGAGGAGGCGCCGGGGACGCAGACGACCATGCCGGAGGCCCCCGACGAGGCGCCCCGCCCGGCCGGCGCCGGCGCCCGGCCCGACCAGCTCACCAGCTTCGACCTGCCGAGGGGGGCGCCGAGCGCGCCCGAGGCGGCGAACCCCGCCGAGACCGCGCCCGACCCCGACAGGGTCAGCTCGTGGAGGCCGGGGCCCCGCACCCAGCCCGCCGGGCGGGTCACGGTCCCGAGCCGGGGGCCCGAGCCGGGGCCGGACACCCACTTCCCGCCGACGACCCACCACCCCTCCGCCGGACGGCCGGCGCTGGCGTCCAACCGCAACGTGCTGATCATCGCGGGGGTGGTGCTGCTCGTCATCCTGGTCATCACGGGGATCGCGCTGGCCAGCAGCGGCGGCGACGATGACGGGAAGGGCGCGAAGAAGAGCGCCTCGACGCCGCCGGCCACGGGGAAGGCGTCCTCGTCCTCCCCGGTCAAGTCGAAGAACCCGAGCCCGGCCCTCCCCGCCGGGTTCAGGACGCACGACGACCGCAGCGGCTACTCCGTTCCCGTCCCCAAGGACTGGAAAGGGCCCGAGCGCAAGAACGGCGGCGACTTCTTCTACGCGCCCGGCCGCAAGACCTACATCCAGATCGACCAGACCGACGACCCCGGCCCGAGCGCGATCGACGACTGGCGGCGCCAGGAGCGGGGCGGCTCCGGCTGGCCCGGCTACGAGAAGCTCAGGATCGCGGCGACCGGCGACCACCCGCCGGTGCCCGACACCGGGAACGGCGACAAGTCGGCGGACTGGGAGTTCACCTACGACGGCGACGGAGGCCGGGTGCACATCCTCAACCGAGGGTTCGTGACGAAGGGGCACGGCTACGCGATCCTGCTGCGGGCCCCTGACGGCGACTGGGACGAGGTGTACTCCGAACTCCAGCCGGTCTACCGGTTCTTCAAGCCCGCGGACGCCTGATGGAGGGGCGGCTGCTGGCCGGTCGGTACCGGCTCGAATCGGTCGTCGGGCGCGGCGGCATGGGCACCGTGTGGCGCGCCTCCGACGAGACCCTCGACCGCGAGGTCGCGGTCAAGGAGGTCGTGCTGCCCGCGGGCCTGAGCGACGAGGAGCGCGAGAACCGGCACCGCCGGACGCTGCGCGAGGCCCGCGCCTCGGCCCGGCTGAACCACCCGGGCGTCGTGACCGTGCACGACGTCGTGGACGAGGACGGCCGGCCGTGGATCGTCATGGAGCTGGTGCGCGCCCGCTCCCTCCAGGAGGTCGTGGAGGAGGACGGCCCGCTGCCGCCCGGCCGGGTCGCGACCATCGGCGCGCAGATCGCGGGGGCGCTCCGGGCGGCGCACGCGATCGGCGTCCTGCACCGCGACGTCAAGCCGGCGAACGTGCTGGTCACCGGCGACGACCGGGCCGTGCTCACCGACTTCGGCATCGCGCAGGTGGCGGGCGACGCCACCCTCACCGGCACCGGGCTGATCATGGGGTCGCCCGCGTACATGTCGCCGGAGCGGGTGAACGGCGACCCGGCGATCCCCGCGTCCGACCTGTGGGCGCTCGGCGCCACCCTGTACGCGGCGACGGAGGGCAGGGCGCCGCACCACCGCAGCGACGCGATGGCGGTCCTCGCCGCCGTGATGACGCAGGACGTCCCGCCGCCGAAGAACGCGGGGCCGCTGGCGCCCGTCCTCACCGGGCTGCTGGAGCGCGACCCGGTGCGGCGGATGACCGGGGACCGGGCCGAGGCGGCGCTGAAGGCGGTCGCCTCCGGGCACGCCGCCGACGCGGCCGCCGCGCAGATCGCCGCGAACGAGGCGGCGGCCGCGGCCGCCGGCGCCACCTGGACCGCGACGCTCCCGTCCGGCGGGTCGCAGGCACCGTCGCAGTCGCTCGCGCAGCCGTCCATCCCTGTGCCCGTCCCACCCGAATCGACGCACTACCCGCACGGAACGGGCACGCAGTGGACGCAGGGAGCGCCCGCCGCCCCGGCGCGGCGGAAGTCCCCGGTCCTGCCGGTCCTCGCCGGCGTCGTCGTGGCGGCGGCGGTCCTGGCGATCGCCGGGTTCGCCTTCTGGCCGAAGGACTCCTCGGCCGGCGGTCCGGACGCGTCGCGGTCGCCGCAGGCCATCGGGCCGACGGCGCAGGCCACGCAGGGCGCGCAGAGCACGCCGACCGCGGCCTCGGACGACCCGGCGCCCTCGCCGAGCGCGACCGTGCGGCCGATCCCCGCGGGGCTCGTCCCCGCGCGCGAGCGCGGCTTCACGATCGCGGTGCCGCGCGGGTGGCGGCGTTCGGTGCAGGGCAACAGCGTCGTCTGGACCGACCCCGCGTCCAGCGCCTACGTGCAGGTCGACCGGACGGTGTGGTCCGGCGACCCCTACGAGCACTGGGTCACCTGGGAGCGGGAGGCCATCGCCGACGGCAAGCTCCAGGGCTTCCAGCGCGTCGGAGAGATCACCCGCACGACCGTCGCCGGGCGTCCCGCGGCCGACATCGAGTTCACCTGGTCCCGCTCGGGCGGCACGCGCGCCAAGGACCGCGGCGTGATCGTGGACGGCCGGCCCTTCGCCGTCGTGGTGGCGGTCCCCGCCTCCCAGTGGAACGAGAACGCGACACTCGTGAACAATGTCCTCGACACGTTCCAGCCCTCCGGGGTGGGATGACCAGTGGGGGGACCTTCTAGAGATGGCACAGGCACGTCTGCTCGGTAACCGCTACCGGCTCGACTCGGTGGTCGGCCGCGGCGGCATGGGCACCGTGTGGCGCGCCTTCGACACCATGCTGGACCGCGAGGTCGCGGTGAAGGAGGTCGTGCTCCCGCCCGGGCTGAGCGAGTCCGAGCGGGCCGTCCTCTACGAGCGGACGTTCCGCGAGGCCCGCGCGTCGGCGCGGCTGAACCACTCCGGGGTGGTGACCGTCCACGACGTCGTCGAGGAGTCGGACCGGCCCTGGATCGTGATGGAGCTGGTCCTCGCACCGTCGCTGCAGGACATCATCGAGCGCGGCCCGATGGAGCACCGCCGGGTCGCCGACATCGGGCTGCAGATGCTCGGCGCGCTCCAGCACGCCCACCAGAAGGGCATCCTGCACCGCGACGTCAAGCCCAGCAACGTGCTGGTCACCGACACGGGGCGGGCCGTGCTGACCGACTTCGGCATCGCGCAGATGGAGGGCGACACGACGCTCACCCAGACGGGCCTGGTCATGGGGTCGCCCGCCTACATCGCGCCGGAGCGGGTGCAGGGCGAGCGCGCGGTCCCCGCCTCCGACCTGTGGGCGCTCGGCGCGACGCTGTACGCGGCCGTGGAGGGCCGCTCCCCCTACGAGCGGTCCGACGCGATGTCGTCGCTGCAGGCCGCGCTGACCGAGCCCGTGCCGCCCGCGCGGAACGCGGGGCCGCTCGGCCGGGTGCTGGAGGGGCTGCTCGCGCGCGAGCCGTTCGGCCGGATGACGGCGGAGCAGGCGCTGCCGCTGCTCACCCAGGTCGTGGCCATGCCGCGGCCGTCCCCGCCGGTGCCGCCGCAGGCGAACGAGACGATGACGGACGAGCCGTCCGCCCGCTACCTGCCCGACCGCGCCGCGGAGACCGTCCTCGACCCCGAGGACCTCGACCCGGTCACGCGCCGGGACGTGGGAGACGCCGCCCGCCGCGAGCCGGTGCGCCACGACCTCGGCGAACCCGAGCCGGTGACCCGCCGCGACCCGGGCCGGTTCCAGGACCGCGGCGCCTCGCACCGGCCGCCGCAGCCCCCTCCCAAGCCGGAGCCGGAGCCGCGGACGCTGCTGGAGACGGACTGGGCGCCGCCGCCCCCGTCCCAGCATCCGTCCGTGCAGCACCCGCCGGTGCAGCAACCGCCGGTGCTTCAGTCGCATCCGAGCCTTCCGCCGCAGACGCCTCCGCCGTGGGAGCAGCCGCAGCAGTACGCGAACTGGCAGCAGCCTCCTCCGCCGCCCGTCCACGACCGGCCCGGCAGCGGCGGGGAGCGCCGCAAGACGGTGGTGGTCGTCACGGTCGCGGTCGTCCTCGTCGTGGCGGCCGTGCTGCTGGGCGCGTTCATCCTGCGCGGCAAGCTGGGCGCCGGCGCGCTGGGCGAGGCGCCCGGTCAGCCGGCGGCGAGGCCGCTGATCTGCGCCCCGCCGGCGGTGACGGCGGGCTGCTCGGAGACCACGTCCGTCATCACCATGTAGGGAAGCGTCAGCGGCGGAGGCGCCGCCGGGGTGAAGGTCACGGGGACGCCCAGCAGCTTGGACGACATCTTCGTCGTGTACATGACGACGTCGCCGGTCAACGTCAGGCTGCCGGTCCGGGTCCGCGCGGTGGCGCCGCCGTGCGCGGCCGTCTGGTCGACGTTCTTCAGGACGGCCTTGGACATGCTGAACTTCAGCGCCTTCACGGTCCCGCCCGCCGAGGGGAGGGACGCGACGCCGTCGTAGCTGAGCCCCGACATCGTCAGCGAGTCGGCGCGCAGCGTCCCGGCGTCGGTGTAGAGGCGGGGCCCGGTGCCCGCGTCCTTGGCCGGGGCGGGCGTCGCGGTGGGCGATGGCGTCGCGGTGGGCGAGGGCGACGCGCTCGGGGCGGGGCTCGCGCTGGTGCTGGGCTGCGTGGACGGCGTCTGGCTCGGGGACGGGGTCTGGCTCGCGGACGGCGTCGCCGAGGGGGAGGGCGTGGCCGAGGAAGCCGCCACCGGGGAGGACGGCGACGGGGACGGGGACGGGGCCAGCAGGTGGATCCCCAGGACGGCCGGGAGCGCGAGGGCGGTCAGCCGTCCGCCGCGCGGCGCCGCGTGCGCGCCGTGACGGCCGTCT